>NZ_LR699557.1 GCF_902459535.1 Paraburkholderia dioscoreae | reverse complement strand
CACGCCTTGCTGAGCCGTGAGAAAAGCGTCTCTCCGCGCGCCCGTTTTCCCTGCTCGTTTGAGCATCGAAACGGTCCAGTGCCTTCCAGCCTGGACATTCCCTAGTGCGTTATTTTTCTGGAGAGAAAAATGCCGAAGCAGTTTGTTATGAAGGCGACCCAATCGCCGTTGTCGTTCCTTGCTGTGTGTTTTGGCCTTTGGTTTGCGGCGCATTCATTCTTCGCTGCTCTTTTCGTCGGGTTCGTTGTCTACCGGTGGATCAAGGCATCGATTCGCAACGCAATGAAAGACGAAAAAGAAACAAGCGATGCAACAGCAGCAACCTCCGCGACTGCGCAGCCTCAGGCTGAAGCGGTTAAGGCGGCGGCTGTCACTCCTATCAAACGACAGTACGCGAAGTCACCTGTCGTTGTTCCGCTTAAGACAGGCACCGACGAATAGTCGGCCCGCCACTGACCGCAAAGATGCCCTTCCGGGCGTCTTTGCACCTTCACCCCAACGGGAACCAACCCGTTGCGGGCATGGGTTCCCGTTCACCGGAGACTACCCATGGAAACCGAAATCACGGCATGGCAACTCGATATGTTCGGCGGGGATCAGCCAATCCTTGCCAGTGCACCTCCCAAACCTGACCCGCTACCTGATCCGCAGTTCTGGAGCGAAGCGGTGCGCGACAAGATGGTCGACGCACTGGTGGACCTTGCCACGGACAGTCGCCGTGGCGACAACATGCCCGAGTCGTTGATGGATTGCTGCACGCTACTGAGCGACCGCCTTCGCAACCGGAAAAAGCTCGAACTTGACGACTACCGCGCAACGCTCGGTTGGGTGATGGAGTTCTGGGACGGCGCCTTGCCGTACCGGTACGTCTGCCTCATCAACGGCGTCGATCCTGAGATCTTGCAGGACGTCATCGTGAGCAATCCTCTTTTGAAGCGCGACATGGAAGACGTCCGTCGTAACTGCTTCGGCTCATTGCTGTAGGAGCTCCGAAATGACGACAACGACATTTGCCAGAGTCCTTGGGGGGATCTTTGGCGTCGGCGGGAACGAACCGTCAACGCCAGCGGCGCCCGCACCCATAGTGGTGGGGCAAGGCGGGTGCAATGAACGACAGGTAGTGATAGCGGGCGAGGCGCGGCTCTTTCGGGATGAGGGCGATGTTGTCGTCCAGTTTCGGCCGGCGTTTGACTACGTGCTACGCGACACGCCAGTCGGTATGAAACTCGTTCCGTCACTGGAGCCTCATTGGGCCGTAGTCAGCGAACATCAAGGCTCACTGCGGGACGCGATCGCGGCAGCAATCAGGAGTGCGGCTTCGCCATTTCCTGTCGAAGCCGACGCCAGAGAGATCCAGCCACGCGCGCGAGCGCCCGTCGCACCTGGCCCCGCGACAATTGACATTGACAACGAAGCGCCTGCCTTGGCGTCGCTTGCAAAGGCACCGACCGCACGCCGGACGGAGCGTTCACACTTCGGCGTGGTGAAAGAGTGGGGCGAACGTGAGTTTCCGGACGGCAAGCGCCCGGGCAAGACGTACGAGGCGTTCTGCCTAATGCTCGAACACCGCGGCGAGACCAGCGTGTTGCAGGGGGAGGGTCTGCGCGATGCGATAGCGGAAGCGCACTGCCGCCTTGGCGATCGCGTCGAAGTCAGGCGTCTCGGCAAGACGAAGGTTCCCGCAGTCGACAAACGCGGGCAACCGAAGCTGGATGCCTCCGGCGCGCAAATCCTCTGGGACAAATGGCTGTGGTCCATCACAAAGAAGTAGTGATCGTTCTGCATCACCGTTGATCCCGAAAATACTCACCGTCGATCCTGTATCGGCTCACCTTTCGTTGTTGTGCCCGTCCCTATGGATGGGCATGGCAACGGAGGTGAGTTTTTCTCCTTCCCGGTCCCGGCCGGAACCCCGATAGGAAACGCCTTCCTTGCTGAAAAAAGCCGTATTCCGTCACCGCTGCGTGATGGACGGCTTTTTTGAGCAACGGTTTCATCGCCTGTAAGGGCATCGACCTCAACCACACCACTACTGGAGTGACATATGAATGTTAAGGACCTCAAGCTGTCCCCGGAACAGTGGCTTGCGTTGCTCCAGAAGTACGGAGTGCCCGCAACGTCATTGACCGGAAAGGGCGCGCCGTGTCCCATCTGCGGCGGCAACGACCGCTTCACCTACGACAACAAGCGCGGGCGCGGCGACTGGGTTTGCCGCAAGTGCAACGACGGAAGCATGAAAGCCGGCGACGGCTTCGAGCTGATCTGCAAGAGCGCGGGAATCACGTTCCGCGAATTGATGCTGGAACTCGACGGTGGTGTTCCTGTCGCTGTGCCCAGCGGGCGGAGTCGATCGGGTCAAGCGCCAGCACCGGGCCGCAAGGCCGACCCGGAGTGGGCGCGTAAAAGGCTTCAATCGATGTGGGACAGCGCCATCGCAAACGGTCGCGATGATCTGATAAGCCGTTACCTGCGAGCACGCGTTCCTGGTCTTGACGTTGCGCCATCGTCGGCTCTCCGTCTGGCGATGCTCGACTACCGGCACGAAAAAAAGGTTATCGGAAAGTGGCCGGGCATCCTGGCAGCATTCACATTGCCCGATGGCCGCCTTGGCACGCTACACCGGACGTTCCTTGACCGGTCGAGACCTGCAAAGGCGTCGATCATCACTAACGATGGGGAAGTCCTGCCCTCGAAGATGAATGAGGTGACGTTGAACAGACTCAACGGCGGCGCAGTCCGGCTGATGGAGCCAGTCAATGGCGAGATTGGCGTGGGCGAGGGACTGGAAACGGTGCTCGGCGCGCACATGCTGTTCCGCGTGCCCGTCTGGTATTGCCTGAACCGCATTCTGTTGTCCGACTTCGTAGTTCCGGAAGGTCTCGGGATTCGAGTCGTTCACATTTTTGCGGATTTCGATGCGGCAGATCCTAAGACTCGAAAGTCGCCAGGCGTGGTGGCGGCGTTGTCGCTCGCGAAGCGTCTTCGCGCCGACGGCTACACGGCGATCGTCCATCGGCCGAAGGTCCGGGGGACGGACTTTGCGGACGAGTGGCTGGCGTCACGTAAGGAGCCTTGCGTCCCTGCGGTCCCGGTTCGGATCGGAAGGACGCCCGACGCGTTGCATATCTGATTAGCAGCGGGACTGCCCGCTCATAGTTGTTCTTAAACCGCCCGGTGGGGATTCGTCCCCGCCGGGGCCGCAATCCGTCTGGGCTTTCCTCATGGAGAGAAGCATGTTCAAGATGATTGTTGGCCGGTTCGAGATTATCGCTACGTCAGGAGTCAGGAATGGTTCTGTACGGGTCGGAAAGTCGGACGCACAGGCCTACGACGTGATTGATCGACGTCAGACCGGCAACGTGACCCCTGAGAAGGTTGGGGTGGAGCTTGACGACGCGTGGTCCTATTGCGTTCGCCATCAAGGTCGAGCTGAAGGCATCGCTCTATTGCATTAAATCAACCCCATGACGACAAAACCCGGCCACTGGCCGGGTTTTTTTTCGTCCTGACATTGGGGGGATCAAGGGCGTCACCACGGGGAGGTCTTGATCCGGAACACAATCTTCAAGAGGAGCATCATCATTAAGAGGAAAGGACGCAGTATGCCAATCGCCCAAAGGAATCCGATGCCGCACACCATAAAGACGGCAACGGTGAAATCACATTTGGGCAACAGGACATCGATGCCGATCAGGCCGAAAAGCGCTGCGGCGATGACTGCGCGGCGTGCGAGCGGATCCAGGTTCCGGAATTTCTCAAGCATGATCGCGGTCCTTGCGAAGCCATGACTGCGCCGCACGGCGCAGATGATATGCCGACTCCCACGCAGCAACGGCCGCTGCCACAAGAAGCCAGAAGCGCGTAGCGCGAGTCCAGTCCGCATTAGCGAGAACGTGTAAAAGATCCATTGCTTTACTCCTGCTGTTGGGGCCTGCTATTGCAGACCGATGACCTATCTTCGCAAATGCGGCGCGAAGTCAAGGCCATCGGCCGCAACTAGCTAGAAACCAGCGAACTGGTCGGCAATTGCGTCCGTGTCGAAACGCTTGGCGCCGGTGACCGTCGGATCGACGGCAAACGGTTCTATCGGTTGCACTGCGGCTAACGAGGCGGCACCAGTTGAGAAGGTAGGTGCTGGACCGCTTTCTACCACATCTGTGACGTCTGCGACGCGCCGGGGCGTTGGCGCGTCAGTCGTCCGCGCGAACGGCGCGTCCAACGGGGCGGTTGATCCGCCGCGTCTCGCTTCCCCTCCATTGAGCGCCGCTCGCGCCAGTGCTCTGAGGGCGCCGGCGCGCATGCGCTCGTTGTCGAACTGTTTGATGTAGGCGAAGAGATCAGGGTCCGTCGCTTCGTTGAGCGTGACTTTGACCACAGCCTTTCCAATCATGCAGCGACTCCGAGCGCCTTACGCTCGCGGGCAAGCGTTGCTTCGCCGACGATCAGGAACCCTTTGGCGTTGGCATAGCAGGGGGCCTCAAGCACGTCGAGTTGAACGCGTGGGAATGCTGCCCGTATCGCCGGCTCGTACAGAGCTGCGCCGCCTCCGGTGAGAACGATAGAGCGCAAATCCGCGGTGCGCCCGACGCGATTCTGC
Source organism: Paraburkholderia dioscoreae (assembly GCF_902459535.1). Lineage (NCBI taxonomy): Bacteria > Pseudomonadati > Pseudomonadota > Betaproteobacteria > Burkholderiales > Burkholderiaceae > Paraburkholderia > Paraburkholderia dioscoreae. The sequence continues at coordinate 59,687 of NZ_LR699557.1, read as the reverse complement.
ATTTCCTTGACCGTTGAATTGATGATGGCCTGGGACTGTTCCAGATAAGAGAGGAGGTCGATGTCCTTGCCGTAGAAGAGGAGCGGCTTTTTCTCGCGCAGGCACTTGTCAATGCGTTCGATGTCGTCGACCGGCTCTTTCTCGTTCTTTGCGATCAACGACGCAATGCTCTTGTAGACCTGAGACGCCCCGCCCGGAGCGCCGCCGCTACGGCGATCATTCATCGTGAAGCCGTGAGCGACCACCCAGTCCGTCGTGAAGTAGCCCACGTCAATAACCATATGGGCGTTCTCGCGATCAAAGCGGCTGCCACCATATTCCGAGAACGAGACTAGTGATCCGAGCGGTTGCGGCACAACCTTGACTGAGTGAACCCTGATGTCGCCGTGGCCGAAGTTGAGCGTACCGGTGAAAGCATCGCGCAGATGCGCCGAGAACTTGTTAATGGTGTGAACCGGGAGCCCCAGCACCATGCGCTCCACCTCGGTCACGCCAGCAAACTGCAGAGAGCCGCCGAGTAGCGCTGCATAGTTCGCCGTGAGGCAGAAGTCCTCCGATAACGTGCGGCCTGCGTTGCCATAGGCCGACGACAGTTCTACGCCAGGACCGATTTCGTAGGTCGCGCCGTCCACTTCAATTGGCAACACCTTGCGAGAGTGCAGCACGCCTTGTCCGTAGCTCGATACTGCGTCGCTCACCGCAATCGGCGCCACCGACGGAAACATCTGTGTGGCGATGTCTGAACCCATACGGAACGCGCTCTTGGTGTTGCCGTAGCCGACGTCGACTGCGAATACTGATACTTTCATTGACTCTCTCCAGAGTTGTTGGACGTTGTCACTTCCGCTGGGGCCAAACAGGGGCCAAGTTCGGGCCAATTGTCGTTGTCCTTATGACATGCTCTTTCTCTTGGCCCGAGCTTGGGCCAACGTTGGCCCCAAGGCCGGGTGTGACGGTCCAACTCTATCGGCCCGGGAGCAAAGTCAAGGAAGGTAAGGCTCGCAACATTTAGGCAGCTTTAGGAATACCTAACAGCGACGCCGGCGTTTATTCTCTACGTTACCCACCGCGCAACACGCGCATCGACCTCTGAGTTTCACCATTGAAGGGATCGCTTTGCCTGGCGAAAACTCCTCCTGTCACAGGCCGCAAATTGACGCGGCCTTTTTCTGAAACAAATCAAGAGCAACCCGGGGCAATCTGAGGACCCCGGACACGCGATATCCATTGGGTTAGCGGGCGGTTTTGCCCGAATCTGCGATATGAGACAAGTTGCCGCCCGGACAGTCGGACACTTCCGGCACCAACGGCAACGACTCAAGATCGCATGGACACACCCTTTCAGCACACGGAGCTGGGACCGTTACATGAAGCCCGACACACTGCGGCTGATTGAGCGGACTTGGGGGTGGGGGTATGTGCTCGCAGACATGGCGAGTACATCCCTGTACGGAAGACGAACGGCGGGCGCAGCCGGAGAAGAGAAGGGCGCAAGAAGTATTGCCGGGCAGTTGGCCGTAGTCGTGCGAGTCGAGAGACAGGCGCACACCGCCACGCGAGAGCGTGTCGAGGCCGGCACGGTAGCCGGAGCGTCGGCATAGCCGGGTTCGCGAAGCGTGAAAACGCTTGAGCCCGACCAGCGAAAAGCGGCAAATGCGGTCAACGACGATGGATCCTGCAAAGGCAGGTCCGGTTCGGGGTCCGCGACAGCAGCAGGTTTCGCAGGCGGCAAGTCGCGCGTAAGCGTGGCGGCTGGCAGCAGACAGCAGATGGACGGTCGATGCACGTTTCTTCCACGTGCGGGGCTGATCGAATGGAATCGCTAAAGGACAGGAAGGCAGGGCCCGGCGGGGTACGCAGAGCGTTCGCGACAGGAAGTCCAGGGGATAGGCTCCCGTGCAGTGTAAGCGGCGCGGGATTGAAGACTAAGAGTGCGGCTTGCGACTCTCGGACGTAGGACTACATAACGAGCGAGGAAAGAGGATGTCCGCGATATTGAACGTGCGCGCGGTGTTACGGGATTACAGGCTACCTGCGGATTTCAAGGGGGCGCTCGAGCAACTATTGCTTGATAACGTAAACCGCGTCCACAGTCGAACGCGCGTTAGCGCTAAGTCGCTGTCAATCAAGACACAGACGGTTAGGACACAGCAGATCTGTCGTTCGTTCGAGGAACTGCGGCAGAACGGCTACGCGTTGCAGTCGCCTTACTCGCTCAAGCAAAAGCATGTGAAATTTCTGGTTGAGTTCTGGATCAGGGAGAAGCTGAGCGGCGGCTCCATCGAGAACAAGCTGACCTATCTGCGCGCACTGGCCAGCTGGATAAAGAAGCCGCATCTGGTAGGTACGCTCGCCGATTACGCCGACCGTGAAGCTTGCAGCCTGATTCGCTCCTACGTGGCGCTGAAAGACAAGTCGTGGGAAGGCAACGGGATCGATGCCGCTGCGAAGATTGCGGAGATAGAACTGACGGAGCCGTGCGTCGCGGTGCAACTCAAGCTGCAAGCGGCCTTTGGGCTGCGTGTTGAGGAAAGCTTTCTTTTGCGGCCCGGTGAGGCAGTGCGCGTTCAGGACCTACTGAGCGTCACGCGAGGCACGAAGGGTGGCCGCGATCGCGTTGTGCCAATCGAGTTCAAGTACGAGGTCTTGGAGGAAGCGGCGAAATTGGCCAATCCGGTGACCGGTTCAACGATCCCCCTTGGAATGACCAAGCAGCAGTGGAAGTGGCGCTACTACAAGGTTCTTGCGAAGCATGGCGTGCAGCAGTCGGGGCTCGGTGTGACAAGCCACGGCCTGCGCCACCAGTTTCTGCAGCAGATGTACGAGCGAATGACCGGAGTACAGGCGCCGATCAAGCAGTCGGTCGAGCGGGTCGACCGATGTACTCATAAGGAAGCGATGCAACGCATTGTCGAAGCAGCAGGACACAGCCGCGCAACGAAGGCGAACGCCTATCTGTCAACGCATAACGCACTGGCTGCGCGCAAGAACCGCTCGTTGACACGCGAAATGGCGCTGGAGGCCGTCGCGATGGCTGGCGGGATAAAGTCCCACGCGGCCACTGCAATGGGCATTTCCCGTCAGGCGCTTTATAGGCTCTTGGAGGAGTGAACCCGGCGATAAGATTCTGCACCTGTCTTACTGTGCCTGTACACGCGAATCACCAATTATTCCCTTGGTCGATAATTGGTGATTTGGAAAAAACATAAGAATCAATGGCTTGTATGGCGCGCTCTTTTAACGCGTTATACGTGTACATGGCTGCGGTGCCCTGACAGGCCGCTCACTGTAAAAGCCAATTGAGCGCCGGGCTCGTCAGCGCGTGGTAGGTGACGATAATGCCGAGGGCTAGAAGCGTCATCAATTGCGGCATCAATTTTTCGCGGTGGCGGTACGCGGCGCGAATGTATTCGACAGGGGACATGTTTTCTCCGGTAGTTTCGCTCACCGATCTGGCGAGAGTTGAGCCCAGTATGGCGCGGCTCCCAGGAAGTCAAGTCACCAGCGGCTGCGATCCGGCAAGTCGTCTACGGCAGCGGAGACGCGAGTCTCAAAAGCGCATTCCTCGTCACCTCCCGTCGCCGGGATCCGCGGGAACTGGACGGACGCTACGCCATCGATATAGACGAAGCGGGCCATTTGCTGGAGTGTGCGATAGCGCGCGGCGTCCTCGAGCACGGGATCTATAGGCCAGAAATCGCGGGTCGTAATCTTTCCGTCGACAACCTTCTGGGCGAGCATTGCAAAGACGGGACCTCGCTTCTCCCACTCTTCGGTGGTGCGCGCCATCAGATCGAGAATGTACGGAGCGTCGATCGGCGAAACCTCTTTGCGCACGAGATCAAGTAGTTCGCCCTCCGTCGCCGCCGGCCGGTTCAATCTTTGATTCCAGATCTTCCCCGCTTCGTCGAGCGCGGCGTTCTTGTCCTGGTCAATCACTATCCATGGCGTTTGCATCCCGCAGTCCTCGCAGACGATGCAGCAAAGGCGCTCCATCGGCGGTTCGGAGAGCGAGCGTGCTTCCATGTCGTTCATGATCGGCGCACGGCTTGAGCCGATCTGCAGAAATTCGGTGGAAGGCCTCGACCGGCTTCCTGTTACCCGTTGGGACCAGCCGAAAGCCCAGTTGCCGCCGCAGTGTGCGCAAGGGTAGAGTTCATCAGTCATGGGGCTTTTGTCGGATCAGTTTGGCTTAGCCAATTGTAATGTTGACCGACCAGCGATACGACACATAACGACAGAAAAAAGCACTAATTGGGACAAGTCAGACTCTGAAAGTGTCGACGGCGCGGTTATACACCTCGTGGGATAGCAGCCGCAGAGGGCGCAATGAGGCGGCGTCAAACATCAGACGATACGTGTGGCCGACCGGTACAGAGAAAAGCTGCCCGTTGGAAGACCGGATCGGCTTACCCTTCAGCGCGCACGGATGGGTTCCGTCGCGAACCTTACTCAATACGAGTCGGGCCTCTCTCTGAACAGAGGCCAGATGATCGACGCAGGAGAGGTCGATGAGGTCTGAGGAGGCGGCTTCGGCCTTTGACAGCCGTTTTTCTTGCCGCGCGAGACGTTCCTCTTCTTTGGCTTTTGCGGTTGCGTCGCAGGCGTGGCAGTACTTGCCTTTGCCCGAATGACCGCAGGCGAACGTGCGCTTCATGGTGATCCTTCTGAGCTAGATGGTTCACCATTCGACCACGAAGGCACGGCCAGTCAAGTTCAGGTTGACGCGGGTTCTAAGCGCCCTTTTGTCCGTGTCTGGCCGTCAAGTTCGGCTGACAGTTCGAGGATGCGGGAATCCGCGCGGGCAAGCCTGTCCTCAAGCCGCCTTGCATGATCCAGCGCGAGTTCGTACTGTTCGGCGAGCATGGTCAGCGCCCAGAAGGGAGAGAGAGACGCGCCGCAATCGCGACAGGTGACGATGCCGCCTCGCGAGTCGAGCTTGATGTTGTGATGCGCGCATTCACCGGGGCGGTGGGTGCGATTGTCGGTGGTGACGCGCAGGCGCGCGAACGGGATAACACTGCTCATGGCCTGTCGCTCAACAAGGGGAGTGGTCTATGGGGTGAGGCAACCAGAGTGCAACGCGAACGGGGCCTCAGCCGGGAAAAGGGCGCGCGAGATTGCCTCGTCGCGCCGGTAATGCTGCTCAACCGTGTCGAGGTAACGACGAAATGCTTCGGTGTCGTGGGGCGCAACGCTCGCGCTGCCGCCGGCGAGGCGCACGTCGGTCGGCGCATGCGCATAGCGTTCGATGCTGGCGAGCGCGGCGACGTCTGGCAGCCACCAACGGTTCCAGCGGGTTGTGAAAGCAAGCCAGCCGCGCGTAGCCGCATCCATCTCTGTCCATGCCGCACGGAAATCGAGGATCGCGCCCAACGAACTGAAAAAGGCCATTCGGATTGTCGCGTCATCCGCGGCCGCGACGACAATCTGCTTTCGGCGTTCGTCGACCGGATCGGTCGAGCTCGCCATACAGAGGGCCGGATAACTGACGTGCCAGTCGGCGCCGCGTGCTACGGCGCGCCGCAGAAAAAACGAATTCGATTCCATCTTTGCGATCCTGGTTATGAGCTATGCCTGCCCCAACCTATCGGCTTGGGCGGCAAGTCAAGTCGCCGGTGGGAGCATGACAGAGCCGAGCGGGGAAGGCGGGACCCATTCGACGCACGGCTCTTTACTCCGCGCATACAGAGCCTGCTTCTCCGTCTTGCGGGCGCGGTAGGCATCGTTCGACTCCATGCCATACACCTCGATAGCGGTGGGTGGCGTCGTATCCAGCAGCCGGAAGTCAGGCAGCATTTTATCTGCGTCGTCGCGACGGATAGGTTTCAGGAAGCGTCGGCGCTCTTCCACCAGCCGGTTCGCCATGTCTACCTCGTAGCTCGAGTCACACGGAATGAACGAACGGTTGCAGAGTTGCAATGCGAGGTCGATCGCGCGCAGGTTGTCGTCCTTGGTACGCTCAATGACGAGCACGGCGACGATACGCGCCTCGGCTTTGCCAATCATTGGCCACGCATGCCGGAAGGATCTGGCTGCACTTTCGACAAGCTGCTTCGACGCGTAGAACGTTTCGAAGGTCTGGCGCAGGCGAAGGATGAAACCGTACTTCGAGGGATCGATTGACTTTACCTCGGCGATGACCACGCCGCGATCTGATGCGGTAGGGGTTGTGCGAATTCGGTTGAGGAAGGAATCGAACTCGGCCTTGATGGTCGCCTGTTCGCTTTCCTCATATCGGCGCATCACATGCACGACATCCTGAATTGGCTTGCCGTTGATCTTCCCCTCGCCAAGAACGGCAAGAATCTGTGAGCTGCAGGTGCCCCAGTTACGCTGAAGCCCGCCGGACCACTGGTTGAGGCCCGCGTCCTGCCATACACGTTGCAGGAAGCCGAGCAGGGGCGCCGTGCGGCGAGACGTTGACCGACCGGCGGCTTTCGCCGTGCCGTCAGCCTTAACCGTGCCGACAGTCCGGACGGTCAATGAAACGTCGAGTCTGGCATTCAGCCCAGCAGGCGTACTGCGGATCGCGTCCTGTTCATCGCCAGCGGAAGCGCCGGATTCGGTCGCTTCGGCGAAGAACGAGCAGGTTTTCGAGTTGTGATGGGTGCCTTCCTCCGGCCAGCGAGCGAGATGGAAGAGCGCGCCATACCGGCGAACGACGAGCCGAAGTGGCTTTCCCCCGCTCGCGCTCTGGCAGATACACTCGGCAAAGCCTGGTGAGCGCTTTGCGCGTTCAAGTCGCGCGGCGAAGCGTGCGGGGTTCTCTTGCACCTCTTCGAGCGAGGTCACCAATCCGTCGAACGTGACGTCTGTCATCGTTTAATCCTTCTGAAACCAGCGAACGCCGACGCCGGCGGTGCCGCGGAACGCGTAAGTGCCGAGCAGCTTGCTTACCTGACGGACACTGCATGCGAACTGGTCGCGATGGTCCCGGGTGGGGAAGCGGGCAACGACGCGCCGGAGAATGCCCGGTGCAATGTAGTCCCGATGCTCGATATATCCGTCGCCAATCAGAGCGTCCATCCAGCAATCGGGCATGCCCAGCGCAGCGAGACCGAAAGGGCCCGACTGACCGCGGGTCGTGTCAAGGAATTCGAAGACGATGGTGGTCATGGCTGAATCTCTGAGGTCCTGAGTGCGTCGCCACGCTGGGCCATGCGCCCGAGCGGAACGATGCGCTCGATGGTCGCGACGTCGATCACATGGCGGACGCCGGACGCGTTCTGGAATTCGAGAAAGGTGACGCCCTCGACCACGTGCCTCTGGATAAAGGTCCGCTCAAGCACCAGGCCGGGAAAGTAGCCATTTGACAGCGCGACGGCGCGCGTCTCAATGCAATAGCCCGTTGCGGGTTGCAGTTGTTCTTTGGTCTGCAGCATGCGGTTCAAGACGGTGGGTGTCCGCGCTTTGCGCGATACGCGTCGAAGAGCGAGATCGCGCCGAGTGCAGTGGCGAAAGCGTTGAACAGGGCGAGCGCGATAAGCGAGGCCGAACGCCTGTCGCTGGATGCGAGCTCATTGGCACGCTGGCGCTCCGCTGTGGCGAGGTTGGCCCTCTGCGCGTTCAGCGACTCATTGAGTGCCTGTTCCGATTGCACCTCGTGCCGCGCAAGAACTCCGGTGCGTAGCGCTACCGGCATATCCCTGATAGCGTCAGAGACGCCGGTCAGTTCGGAGACAATTGCCGTGTCGATCACCACATCGGCTGCTGCGCGTTGAGGTCGCAGTTGGAGTCCGGCGACGCCAATGGTCGCAACCGAAGTAAGCACGGCGATGGCGAGGATCGAAAGCGTTGCGCGTTGACTGAGTTTCATGATGACCGATGTTGAGCGTGCCCGCGAGCGCGGCGCTGCGCCTATTTTCGGACGAGTCGTCAGGCATGCGCGGGCGCAAAGCTGAGAGAAAAACGGAGCATTAGGATCGTTGGAGAATGCTGGTTCGAAAGGGCGGAGTAATGATGTGCCCGGAAAGGCATAGCAAAAGCGCAAGCATTCTCCGGGTGGACCTGTAACGCGTTACACGCTGCCGGTCCGATCGGTCGAATTCAGGGAAATCGGACCGGTGAATTCGCCGGGTCGTCGCTGCGTAGGCAGCGCGCCGGCGCGGACCCGCAGCGACGGCTTATCCACAGCTTTGCGCACAGAAACTGTTGATAACTTGTGTCGAGCTTTCCGAAGAGGCGGGCCCAAAACGCAGCCATTAACCTTGGCCGACACGTCGGCGCGCCGGTATGTTTACGCATCACCCGCGCATACGCGCATCGACTACCGCGCATCCGCGCAATCATCTGACGGCTGCTTCTCGCGGTCGCTCATTCAACCCAGACGGGATCCATCCCGCTCTGGCGTGGTGTCCCGTCAAATCCAACGAGGGATACACCATGTACACAGCACTTGTTCAGCAGTTCAAGGATGCACAGACGAAGGCAGCCGCTGCTTATCTTGAAGTGCGAGCGGCCGAAACTGCGCTTTTTCCTCCTGACGGGCAGTATTCGTACTGTGCTGCCGAGACGCGATCCGAATACAAGACGGAACGCGAACTCAGCGACTTCTGCAATCGACTCGCTCACGTACTTGTCCGCGAGGCGGTGCGACGCTTTTCGCCTCCCGGCGGACGGCTTGAGATCGAAGACAGCAGGGAACTCGCTAACGCATCGATCGACATTCACGAGGCGCTCAGGGCTGGGAAGTGTCCCGACTTTGACGCGTTCTGGACTCATCTGGAGCGCACTTACAGCGGCGACGCCGGCAAGCGAATCGGCCTGATTCAGGCGGCGAAGTCGATCATCGACGGGTTCTACATTCGCCCGAACTCCGAGATCAAGCGGACGTCTAGCGCCATCGTGCTCGAAGCTCGCATCTGGAGCGAGACGTGTTACCGGTCCAGCGCCCGCAAACCGACGTACCAGTCGGGGCAGACCGTCGTAGGCCTGTCGCGAGGCCTAAGTGCTTTCGCGGCGCATGCCGGCTTTGACGTACTTGCGTCCGAGCTGAAGCACGGGCGACTGGCGGATTACGAGTTCGAGACTCGCGAGAAGGTCTGTTTCCGTGGTGTGGATATCGTGATGTACAACGAGAAATGGCAGTTCAAGTTCTCGCACGAGGTTGGAGACGCTCTCTCGCTGTTCATCAGCGAGTTTGGCGCCGACTACCTGGCCACCCGTGACCGGTACTAAAGCGGGGGCCACCATGTCTCGTCAACGCATCTATCTGTTCTCCCGCTACGTCGCCAGGACGTACGCGTTGTCTCTCGACAATCTCATCACCATCGTGCGCGCGCGTGAGTGCTATTCCCCGATGTTTCGCGCTGCGGCGTTGCGTCATGTCGTGCTGCAGGCCCCGCTCCATGTGACAGGCGGGCAGCCGTTTGCCGCCCGTCGACGAGCCGTTCGCAAGTTCTATCAACTGTAGTTTCCAACCCGCCGGATACGTCCGGCGCTTTTTCTTTGGCCCGCTTCACGCGGGCCTTTTCTTTTATGGATGCAATCATGCAGAGAGATCTGTTTTCTTTTGCGCCGGACTGGTACGAGCCTTTGCGCTCGTTGCTGAGCCTCGGGTCCCAAGCGGCTCCGGTGGCTCATCAGGGCGAACTGGCCGCAGCACGTCGTCAGCACCTCGGGCAGTTTTTCACGCCCGACGCGATCGCCGCGTTCATGTGGAGTTTCGTCAGCGGCTGGCGGCTGGGTCGGCGTATCCGTCTGCTCGATAACTCGGTGGGCTCGGGAAGGCTGTTTCAGTATGCCGACCCGGAGCGTTACGCCGTGTATGGCGTCGACGTGCATGCGGACGTGATTACGCAGTGTCAGAAGGTGTTCGAAGAAGCGGGTTTCGACTGCGAATTCAGACACGCGGGCATGGAGGACATCCAGCCGACGAACTTCGACATCGCGATCATCAACCCGCCGTTCTCGGTGCACCTGGAGTCGCCGCACCTGAAGCCCTTTTCGTGCACTAGCTGGGGCAGATACGGTGCTAACACAAGTGCGCTCAGTCACGAGTACGCGGTACATCAGGCATTGGACGCGGCCAATATCGTCGTTGCCTTACTCCCGATCACTACGGCAGAAGCTGTATTGGCCGGAGGACTGGGCGACTCGGCGCAACGCCGCGCAGCGGGCCTGTTCGAGTTGCCACCCGATGCGTTCAGATCGGAAGGAGCAAACGTACGGACGGCTGTCGTGGTGTTCGACCGTTACCGGTCGAGGCCTTCGGACTTCGTGAGAACGAAAATCGAAAACCTCGCGCTACCGGGGCCCGACCTCGGTTTGCACCACGAGGATCGAAGCTTTGGCGAACCGCGACTGCGCTTCCAGAAGCTCGATGACAGCGTTCCGGCCATCACGCGGCCTGTGACGGGCAACAAGTCTGTCGTCATCTCGCATGACGGCCGGCGCGTCCGTCTGGGCTTCGCCTGCGGCTTCAACGAGGCGATGGTGCTCAACAGTGTCTTCGTTGAGCGCATCTACTCGCGCGACGGCCATCGGCTGCCACGCGGCTTTCGTTACGACGGTCAGGGGCTGCTCGACATCGAGACGTATCTGATGCAGGGCGATCCGCGCGGCGCGCTCGGCAAGCTGCTCGACCGCATCCGTAGCGTCGGTGGTGAACCGCAGTTCGCGCCAGGCTTCCTTGAGCACCTTGAGCGTCGTTCAAGACGCAGCGAGCGTCAGGCGACACCGCTCAGGCATGTCGCGTGGACGACCGGCGCCGGCTCGGCGGATGTTGTTACGGGAAAGGCGCGGGAGACCCACAAGATCGACTTGTCGCGCTGGGCCAGTCCGCTCGTGATGGCGGGTGAGCCGGTCAGCTTCACGCGCGAAGACGATGGCCGATACCGCTATGCCGTGAAGGGCGCTACCTATCATCTGTCGGTCGATGAGTTGAACGCGCGGTTTGCGGTCGATAACGTCGCTGAAGGGTGGGAAGTGGTGCACGAAGGGCTCGCGGTCAAATTTCCACAGCAGGCCGCGGCGCTCCGCGCCAGAGTTCGGGCGCTGGGCGTTGATCGCTGGCTGAACTGGGAGTTTCAGACCGAGGATCTTGTCGAAACGCTGATGAAGCCGTCGGGTTGCGTGATCGCGTGGGAGCAGGGTTGCGGCAAGTCGCGCCTCGCGATTGCGCTCATTCTCGTCGCGAAGGTCAGGCATGGACTCATCGTCGTTGAGTCGCGTCTGATTGACGAGATGATGAAGGAGATCGCGATGCTGCCGCTCAATGCGGATGACGTGAAAGTCATCGGTTGTGCGGCGGACCTGAATGATCTGCGACGGTTCAACCTGATCTCCTATGAGCGCTTGCGTATGCCGGTCGACAAGGGGGCGTCGAAGCGCGTGACGTATGCGCACCGTTTGCGGCGGCGCATTGGTCTGCTGGTTGCCGACGAAGGCGAGCGGCTGGCCAATCCGACGAGCGACCAGAGCCGCGCGCTCTGGCAGCTTTCGGCGCGACGCCGTTATGTGCTCACCGGCTCGCCGATCCCCAACTATCCGCGTGACGCTTTCGGGCTGATCGCGTTCTCTGGTGGTGATGGCACCGCAGCGCAGCCATACGGTTACCGGCTGGGCTATCTGGAGGAAAACTGGATCAATACCGTCCAGTATGCGATGCGCGGTGTGGACCGGTTTCGGGATGACTTCGTGGTGCTGGAGTGGGTCACGTGGCAGTTCGCGGAGAGCCTGCAGGAAGGGGCGAAGCGTGAGGTGCCAAAGATCGGGAACCTGCACGGCTACCGCGCGATGCTTGCGCCGCATATCAAGCGGCGGCTGGTGGCAGAGCCGGAAGTCGCGAAGTACATCCAGATCGACCCGCCGGAATTCGAAGTTGAGACCGTGGACTGGGACCGTGGCCATCTGGCCACCTACCTGCGAGCGGCCGACGAATTCGCAGACTGGTATTGCTCGTCGCGGGATGACCGTAAGGCATGCAACCTCATCACCATCCTTGCGCGTATTCGTGCAGTGCATTTCGCCGCCAACTTTCCGCAGTACGGGATGGAAGGCGTCGATCGCATTCGCGGCCTGACGAGCAAACAGCGCGCGGTGATCTCACGCATGCGGGAGATTGCGGCCGAGGGAAAGCAGGCGATCGTGTTTGCGGAAAACCCGGGCGTGCTTGATCTTCTCGCACGGGAGCTCGAATCGCACGGTGTGCAGTCGGTGGCGTTTCATGGCGAGATACCGATCAAGCGCCGCGTGTCCGACAAGGACAAGCGGTTCCTGACAGGACTGGCTACGGGGCTTCTGGCGACAAAGGCGTCGGGGCGTGCGGGCTACAACCTGCCGAACGCCGACTACATTCTCTTCTACGACAGGTCGTGGACGTGGCGCATCGAGTATCAGGCGATGCGGCGCGCGCTGCGCTGGAACCGGAAGGGAACCTTGAAGGTGCTGTATTTCCACTTGCCCGGCAGCATCGACGAGTACCAAGACCAGATGGTTGCGCACAAGCGTGATGCAACACAGGCAGGACTGGACTGGGCGACGCCCGAGCTTGAAGACGAAACGTTCCTGCACATGGATTCGCTGCTGGACCGTTTTGTTCATGACCTCGCATTGAACGCCGATCGCGAGAGCGGCGACATGCGCAAACTGTTGAAGGAGGCTGCATGAAGGAATCCAAGGTGTCGGTGTTGGTGGGAGACGGTGTCGTGACGGTCAAGCGCGAGGGCTCGAACCGCGCGCTACAGGCGAACATTCTTGGCACCGTCGAAGCCGACGGCGTCCAGGTGTTCTGTCTGGACCGGCTGGTGCATGCAAGCCATGAGCAGCAGTTCGGCGAATGGACGCTGGCCGGCGCGGTTACGACCCTTCTGTCGCGACCGCTGAAGCTGGCGGCGGTTGCGCTGCAATGAGATGAGAGCGGCGCCGATAAGGCGTCGCGCTCGGTACCCTGATCAAACCCGGCTTCGTGCCGGGTTTTTTTTTCGTCCGCGAAATGCGCTGGCCTGTTTCGTTTACCGGAAAGGCACTGCGTTTACGCGAGCTTTGCGCCTCGAATGGCCGTTGGCGCGGCGGTATCTTTGCGTTATCACCCGCGTCCCTGACGCATCGACTCGCCGGCTTTGACCGGTCTATTGTTGTTCAACCCTTCGGGAGCTCACTCCCGGCGGGGCTGGGTTCCCTCTCCGGAGACCCACAATGCAACAGCAACCTACTCTTGCCCTCAAACAGATCACCATCGCTGCCAATCCCCGCACCTACTTCGATGCGGCGGAAATGGAAGAGCTGACGGCTTCGGTCCGTGAGAAGGGCGTCATCCAGCCTGTCATCGTTCGCACGCTTGCTGATGGCGGATTCGCTCTTGTCGCCGGTGGCCGCAGATACAGAGCTGCCATGACGGCGCATGGCGAGGATTACGAGATACCTGTCGTCGTGAAGGAGATCGATGAAGTCGAAGCGAAGCAGCTTGCGATCATCGAAAACATTCAGCGCGCGGATATGTCGCCTGCCGAGGAAGCCATTGCAGCAGCCGAGCAGGTCGGGCTGTGCAAGGGCGATCGCGACGAGGTCGCGCGCATCTTCGGATGGTCGCGTGCCACGCTCGACAAGCGCCTGGCGCTCATGAACTGCAGTGCTGCGGTTCTAGAGGCGCTCAACACCCGGCAAATCCTTCTGGGTCACGCAGAGCTTCTAGCCGCGCTTCCCAAAGAAACACAGGACAAGCTGCTTCCCGTCATCGTCAAGGAAGGCAAGTCGGTCGCCGAAGTGAAGAAGACGATCGAACAGGTCGCCTGTTCGTTGTCTGCTGCGATCTTCGACAAAACCGACTGCGTCAGCTGCCCCCACAACTCGTCAACACAAGGCGAGATGTTCGGCGAGTCCATTGCCACAGGCAACTGTACGAACCGTACCTGTTTCAACGAGAAAACGGAGAAACAGCTTGAGGTGGTGGCCACCGGCCTTCGCGATGACTTCCCCGTCGTGCGCATCGTGCGCGCGGGCGACAACCACACCCGCATACAGCTTGCTGTGGAGGGTGCAAAGGGCGTCGGCGAGGAACAGGCGAAAGCCTGCCACGCGTGCCAGAACTACGGCGCGGCGGTGAGCGGCCTTCCGGACTCAGTCGGCAAGGTCTACAAGGGCCAGTGCTTCGACACCGTCTGTAACATGAAGATGGTGGCCAAGCGCCTGCAGGCTGAAAAACCTGCTGTCGCGCCGAAGTCTGAAGCGAAGGCCGATGGCACTGGCACGGCGAAGGCTGCAGCCAAAGCCTCCGGCACCGCACCGTCGACGACGGGTAATCCGCCGGCGACGGTCGTTGCCGAATCGGATCGCATCAAGACGTATCGCGTGGCGCTGTGGCGTAAAGCCCTGCGTCGCGAGGTTGGCCAGAATGCTGCGCTAGCCCAGCGATACCTCGTCTCAATCGCTCTCGCCGGACAGGCCCGCTGTGTCGATGACTCGACCATGAAGGGTATCTGGGAAAAGCTGACCGAAGAAAAGATCGCGGTGTCGGATGTGGCCAAGGCCGCAACGTCCGTGGCCGCCGCCGACGGCGACAAGTTCGCGCTTGCTCTCACCGGCGTCACGGTCGCTGCGATTCAGGGTCTGGACGTTCACCATCTGACGAGTCTGTGCCGTCATCATCGACTCGACCTCAACCAGCACTGGAAGCTCTGCAAGGAGTTTCTAGAGCTGATCACGAAGTCGGAAATGATGGTGGTGGCCGACGAGCTTGGCATCCGTGCCGCGCTCGGCGACGAGTTCAAGAAAGTGTTCAGCAAATCGAAGGCGGAAGTCATCGATGCGCTGCTCAACGTCAAGGGCTTCGACTACACCGGGAAGATTCCGAAGGTTCTCAAGTATTAACGCGCCTTCTGGCGCATCGACCGAAGCGGACTTTCCCGTCTGCTTCATTTCTCTTTTGGACTGCCTGCGGGCGGTCCTTTTTTATTTGCGGAGTTTTTATGTTCGTTGAACTTGAAGCGCTGTTGAAGTCGTGCGGTGGGCTGAAGCTGGCCATGAAGATGAAGGGTGATGCGATGGTCGTGGTCGTCATGCCGGAAGGCGAGGCGAAAGACACGGCGTTGCGTCAGCCGCTCGTCATGACCGCGACGGCGGCGGAACTGGATGCCGGCTTTGCCGAGCATCTGGCGACGTACACCGGCGCTCATGCGTCGCTGGCCGAACAGGTGGCCGCAACGACGGCGATCCTCGGTGAAGCGCAGAAGGCCCAGGTCACGAAAGCGACCAAAGCTCTCTCGGGCAAGGCTGGCAGAAGTTCGCCAGCCGCGGCGAAAGCGTCACCAGACGAGGACGCTGAGGATGACGACAGTGAATCGTCGGAGTCGGACGCACCGGTCGCCGCGAACGAAGGCAAAGGGGACGCTCCGGCGCCTGCTGAGCCTGCTTCGAGCGGCACCGACCTCGCTTCGCTCTTTTAAGGAGGCAGGGTCATGTCGATTTCGATCACCGCGCTCGTTCGCCAGTTCTCGTACAACGGTGTTGCCTTTGCCGATCCCGGCCCGGCGTTTTCGCCCGAGGACGTTCGCGATCTCTACTCGGCGCAGTATCCCGAGCTGACGACTGCGTCCGTCGATGGGCCCGAATTCGCGGGCGATGTCGCAACCTACAAGTTTGTCCGCGCGGCAGGCGCCAAGGGTTCGTATGCGTAAGCAGACGCTTCTCAAGGCTCTAGCCGACCCGGCCAACGGGTTCAACCAGGAACCGCCCGGAAGGGCGGTTTTTTTATATGACGACGAGGTTCGCCAATGCTGTTCGATCCTTCATTCACTGATCGACCGGTCGATGCGGGCGCCGGTGCGTCCTGGCAACCGCCAGTCGCTGCCGTTGCCCGACATCGATCTGCCGATTGTGTTCTGACGCTGCCGGATGTTGCTGAAGACGTTCCTGTGCGCGCATCGCTGAAATGGCGCGAGGACACGTCGGTTGATGCGGTCGTGCTTGAGCAGTTCAGGCACGGGCCGCTTCTCGCGGCTGACGTAGAGGCACCTGTCAGTCCGGTCGACGCGTTCCAGCAGGCTTTCTTTGCGTGGGCGCGTCGGCAACTGCCAGCGCCGCTTCGTCACATGTCGTTCGGACTGGATCTGTGTGACACCAACGCGGTGACCGATGCCATTCAGCATCAGTACGACCACGATGAGTTCAAGCCACGCACGCCATTGCATCTCGGCGTGAAGTGCTCCGACGAATGGGTGCACCAGGTCGGCGATCTTGCCGAACCGCTCCGACGCGCTCATCCACTGCTGCTGCACACGATCTTCGAAACGGTCGATCGCGTGTCCGGCAAGACAGTGTTGATTCGTACGCCCGGCTGGTTCCTTTGCGAGGCGTCATGCATGCACTGGGAGGGCGACGAAAGCGCGACCGATGAGGACGTGCGTGAGTGGCTGCAGGAGATGAATGGCGACGACTCCGACGTTATTGATCGGTATCTCCCGTCCGTACTTCGGCCGCTACTCTGTCCTGACGAAATCCGCGCTCCCGCAAAAGTCGAGGGACGCCGCTCACGGTCTCCAACGCTTTCGGATAACGAGTTGCGGGAGTTGCGCAAGGCGTCTCCTGCGATGGTGGCAAGGGTGTGCGTGGAACTGCTCGCCCTGAAGCACCTGTTACGCAAGGCAGGCAAGTCCGGGTGCCTTTCTGATGGCTATGACGCGCAACCGATCTATTCGGGCTGCACGCTGCTCCTCGCGCACAACGAGCGAACAGGCGAATTGCTTGACGACCACATGGAGAACGCATTCCAGGCGGGCGAAGCGACCGAGTACAGCCGCTTCATCACTTTTTCCAACACACGACAGGGCATCCGCGAGCAGTACACGCGATGGAGCCTTGGCTTGCGCATGCTTCATCACCTCGATCGCCTTCTGGCGCTGGTGGTGGATCCTAACTAGGAGTTTTCCAATGAAAAATGTTTCGATTGGCCAGACGGGTCACGACGTTGCGTTGTCGTCAGCCCTGCTGCTTTATACCGCTCAGAATGGTTCGCACTATGCAACGGTGCATCCTGTCGCTGCGGAACGCGAAACCGGGCGCCCGATTATCGGTGCCGGTCGGCCGCTCGATCGGAAGGCCCTGATCGATGCACTGATGCAGCTGGATCGCAATGCCGCGCCCAAAGCCGATTTTCTCCCCGCGACTGTGCTTGGGGTGACGTCGGCGGCAGTGACGTGGTGGTGCCCGCCGGCTCCGCGACGCGTGTTTTTCAAGTGTGAGGAGCTGGGTGAGCGCAGTGCGATCGTGCCTCATCCGGGACTGGTCTTTCAGGCCAGCACCAATGGCTTCAGTGTCTTCGCGCTGAAAGGCGACAGCAGACCTGAACCATCCACACCGCTTTTTGAGCCTCCGTACTTCAACACGTGGGACAGGGGCAAGATTTGCATCGGTTCGGCCAACGTCCCGCGTCGCATTGAGGTCGCGGCGATCGCTGGATGGGAAGAGGGCTTTTTTACTTCGGCCTTCACGCACCCCAACCACGGCAGCAAGCGTGTCGAGTACAAGAACGGCTTCTACGCGTTCTGGAAAGACATGCTGGACGGCGGCTTCGAGGCATTCCCACTCGGTGTGCTGGTGCCGATGAAAGGCGCGACGGCGGGCAAGCTCGTCGCCGGACAGATTGGAGGTCAGGAATGAATCCAGTCGATCAGGTGCTTCAAGGCTCTTTCCCGTCCGTTATGGTGCCAACGCGCGAACCGGTTGTCCCGATGTCCGCACCGGGCGAACGGCTGCTGATTGCGTCCAATGGTGTGTTTATCGAAATCGACCGCCCGTGGATAAGGCTGGTGAGGCGTCTAGGCTCGTTCAGCTGGCGCACGCCCGTGCCCTACGGCAAGGCGGCCGATGCGACAGAAGTCCGCTGCGGCGCGGTGCCGGCGGAACTGGTTGCCGGATTCGCCCGCATGGCTCGTGCAGCTTTGCCCAACGAGGTAGGGGCGTGGATAACCTGGAACGCGTCGACTGGCGCTTTCCGGCTGCTTCCGCTCCCTTCGTTGTCGCACAGGCCGGTGCACCTTCAATACGAACGTCCGGAGCTGCAGGCCGGCGAATGGCTGGTGGTTGACTGTCATTCGCATGGCCGCGGCAGGGCGTACTTCTCGCCGACCGACGATCGCGACGATCAGCACGATGTAAAGCTGGCGCTGGTGCTCGGTCACTGCCATCAGGTGCCGTCCGTCGCGCTGCGGTTGTGCGTGAAGGGGCGCTTCGAAGTCCAGAGCGCTGTACCTGAGCGCTGGAAGGCAGCGTTGGCTACGTTGGCTGCGGAGGTCGTATGACGCTTCTACATACGACTCCGCAGCACATGCTGAGTGGGCCCTGGAAGGTGGTGGTTGTGGGCGCTGGCGGTACTGGCAGTGCCTTGCTTCCTTCGCTTGCGCGGCTGCATCACGCAATGATCGAACTCGGGCACCCGGGCGGGATCGAATGCGTGGTCTATGACGACGACACGGTCAGCGAGTTCAACGTTGGCAGACAGGGCTTTTATCCCAACGACGTCGGCCAGTACAAGGCGACGTTGCTGGTCAATCGCCTGAACCTGCTGATGGGCACGAACTGGACGGCCGAGCCGCGACGCGTCGATTCGAAGCTGAATCTGTACGCGGACATGGTGATTGGTTGCGTCGATTCGCGGCGTGCGCGTCACGCGATTGCGCAGGCGGCCAAGCGCGGCAAGGTTCGCTATTACCTCGACTGCGGCAACGAGACGGATCGTGGTCAGGTGATTCTCGGTGAATTCGGCAAGGCACGGCATGACAGGTTGCCCCATGTGGGCGACCTGTTTCCCGACCTGCTGAATCCGAAGAATGACAAGGGCGACGATGCGCCGTCCTGCTCGATGGCCGATGCACTGCGCAAGCAGTCGCTGGTCATCAATCAGGCGATCTCTGTGCAGGCGTTCAATCTGTTGTGGTCACTGTTTCGCAACGGTGGCCTCAACTTCTCGGGCGTATTCGTGAACCTCGCAACGGGGCGAACGAACCCGATTCCCATCGACCCGGCGGCATGGGCGCGCTTTGGCTATGATGCGCCAAAACCGCCTGTGAAAAAGACCAGAAAGCCTGCGAAAGGCAAGGTCTCTGTCTGAGTCGCACCTGTTTAAGGAGCGGCTCTATACCTCTCTGATGTCCCGCTTCGGCGGGGCATCGAATTCCCTATCTCAAACTGGAGGAGTCTCAATGACCCCACAAAAACCGTCGACCCCGGTCGGCAAGATGTTCATTCGTTGGGCCCAGTCCGCGGCGGCTGGAGCCGCTGTTTCGTATGCGGCCAATCACTACGGTGTCGTGCCGGTGCTCCAGTCGGTCGCACGGGCCGTTCTCTGTCACGAAGCGCTGGTCGGTCCCGAAGTCGGGAAGCGGCTGCTCATGGTGCTCGCCGTCGCTGCGTTGCTGTTCGCAGCGTCGCTTGCGACTGAGAAACGCCGCAATGCGTTCCTCGATGCCGTAGCTTCGCGTGGGCGGCGCCTTGCAGACTGGCTGCTGGCTGGTGTTGCGGTGAAGGTCTGTTTCGTTTGCGGCGCGCTGGCGGGTTTCGGCGGTCTAGGCTGGCTCGCTGGCCTGCTGACACTCGTGATGTACGGCGTCGTTCTGCTGTGCGTCAGGCATCTGGTCATGACTGCCCTGATGCCTCGGATATCCCGGTCGTAGTCAGACCATTTTCTTGCCGCTCTTCGTAGCGGCTTTTTCCTTTTTCCCTCAGCGGGTCGCAGCCCGTTGGGGGCTGCTCCGCATCTACATATCGGAGCTTCAGAATGGGTGCAACTGTACTGACTGGCAAGAAGGCGGGGGCCTTTCAAACGACAGATGGCGAATGGATGTTCGCGCTGTTCGAGCGGACATACGAGAAGAACTGCTATCCCCACATCGACCACTGGTCAGCGATTGCCTTCGGGCGATATGCCGACGTGATGCGAAGGGTGTTCAGACACGCCTCGTCGTGCGAAGGCGGCATGCTGCAAAGCCGTGCTGGCTACATCAAGCCAGAGAACTACATAGGCACCTGGCGATCGTTGCTAACGAAGCCCTTCCGGCTTCCTGAGCAGAAGATCCGACTGGAGGTTTCGAAGTCCTTCCGGGCGGCGATTCCAGAAGCGTCGATCGAGGACGTTCGCAGCAGCCTGAGCGCTGCGGGGTTTGCTGAACGCGTGGACGAGGTGGTTGGAGGGCAGGCGGAACTCTCGCTGCACGGCGACGCTTCGCTGCTGGAAACCATTTATGGCGAAAGCGGAGCGCTCAGCGCGTGGCGAGTGCTGAGCGAGCACGACTGCTCAAGTGTGCCCGTCGCCGGGGACCTCAAGCTGCCGTCTCGCGATTCGTCGGCGATGGATCGGATGCCGGCGGTCCGATGCTACAAGATCGACGATGAGAACCGGCTTTTGTCATTCGACGAGCAACCGTGGGATAACGGTGGCTGGCAGTATTCGGCGATTGGTAGCTTCATCACTGACGTTGCCTATCCGATAGAGATGGAGGCGCCCGGTTTTGCGAAGGGTGCGATTCCGGCGTATCGGCAGCTGCTGACGAACGCTGGCCCGTTGCCTGGCGAGACGGTGATTAACGTCACACGGCAGCCCGAAGGCGTAGAGGATTATTGCGCGCGGGTCGCCGATGAACTCGCCGGCTATCTTGGCCGTGCAGACGGCGAGGGACGTGCGCCTGAGCGGTTCAGCTTCCGGTTTGGCGATGTGCCTGCCGAGCCGCGCGGCTCAGCGATGTACAAGCTGTGCAACCTGCGCAGCCAGCAGGTGACCTGGACTTTGCCGCAAGACGCAGCGTCTACGCAGCCGGTCCAGGAGGTGCCATACACTGATCTCGCCCAGATGATTCTTGAACTGGGTTAATTGCTGACGACAAGCGCCGCTCCGAAAGGGGCGGCGTTCTTTTTACCAGTAGCGCCGACGGCGACGCGCATAGATGGCGGCCGCGAGCAGTCCAACGAGAAGCCCTTCGACGCCCCATTTCACCCAGTCACTGTTGATGAGCGGATCACCCATTGGCCGGAAGAAGTCTTCCGTGTCGCGACCTCCGCTAGCGATGCTGTCGAGCACCGGCCAGGTTGACGGCCATGCGATGACGAAGAAGCCGGCGAGGAGGGGCAGGGCGAAGTCGTCCAGAAACCGCCAAGCAGCGAAAAGAATGACCGCCGAGAACAGGATCGGGACCGTCGCTGTGCACACGGATGAGAAGCTGGCTCCGAGAGTCCGCGAGATCCAGAACAGGCCGCCAATGATGGCCAAAACAAACAGGACGAGGAGTGAAGAGGTAGCGTCGTTGCGCATGGGAAGGTGCCTTTGCAGTTGGTTGGGGATAAATAGGAAAGCGGCGAATACCGCCGCATGGTGCTCAGAACACAAAAGCCTTCTGAGCCGGCGTTTCGGGCTCGCTTTGCGTAGCACCCGCGGTCGCTCGAGCGGCGAGCAACGAGTCGTAGCGAGCGGCGACAACGGCATCGCCATCGAGAAGCGCGTTCACTTCTGCGGTGCTGGCGATGGTTCGGTGGACACGGGTGGCCGGACTGGTGAGGCGCTCGAGGAGCGACGAGAGGTCGATGATCTGAAGGGACATGGCGCGAAGCGGAAGTAATCGTGTTGATTCATCTTCGCAGTTGCAGCGCAAAGTCAAGGCATCGCCGCAGACGATCGCGGTGATAGCGAATCGGCCCCTAATGAGGCGTCTTTTCGGAGGATTGGCGCTCGGGCACGTCGATACAATGAAGTCTCTCTCTTGTTCGTAACGACCACCCTCGGAAAGACGAACTCTTCAGGCCAGCCCTTACCGGCTGGCCTTTTTTTTCGCCCGTTGTGGGACGCGGCTAGGGAGAGACGGGTGGAAATCTGGAGCATTGCGGGCGTGGCCGGTGCCCTGTGCCGATAAACTGGCTTCATTCCCTGCGCTACTGCGCATCGACCTCCAGACGTTCCTTTCCAGGTCCGTCCAATTTTTCTCTCCAGCCATTCACTCGGTGAATGGATTATCGAAAGGCTGACGTTCGCGTCAGCCTTTTCCTTTGTGCGCCGAGCATGCGCAACAGCTTGGGGGTGCAAGTCCCCTGTCCAGCCTGATGGGGCGAAGGACTAGCGAAACGCAAGGGCGTCGTCGCGAGGCGGGGTCTGAAGGAAGCGTGTAGCAAAGCCACGACTTGACGAACAGAAACCAGATATGAGGCCTACCCGGCCGGACGAGCGAGCAAATGATCGCGAAGTCCGCAACCATCAAGGGCTGGGGTGGTAAATCTGGCAGGTGTGTGGTGAAGGCGGTTGTGCTTACCTCGGGAGGCCTGCGCGGTGTCCTGGAATCAGGACTGAACGGACCGCAAGGGACGTTGATCGCCGTGCAGGAGTCAGCAGCGGGCATATTAGGGCGGCGACGCCTGAAGGCCCAAACGGAAAGGAGCGGCGAGTAAGCCGGAGAACTCGACATGGGAGCGCAGCAGAAAACGCATCGCGTCCTCGACAGCGGAGGCAGGGGTGAAGCCCCAAGGGCTGCTGACCGAGGGGCTGAACCTATGGCGGCGAACCCCGAGTCTGAAAGCCCGTCGGCGTGTGACCGACTGATGGAAGAAGTCTGCGAAAGGGAGAACCTGAAGCGGGCGTTGAAGCGCGTGAAAGCGAACAAGGGAGCATCGGGCGTGGACGGCGTGACGGTCCAGGCACTACCGGCGCTTCTGCGGGAGCAGTGGCCGTCGATACGGGACACGCTGCTGAACGGCACATACAAGCCTCAACCTGTGAGATGTGTCGAGATACCCAAGCCGGATGGAGGTGGCGTGCGCAAGCTCGGCATCCCTTGTGCGCTTGATCGATTCGTCCAGCAGGCGGTCTTGCAGGTGTTGCAAAGGCAGTGGGACCCGACGTTCTCGGAAGCCAGCTACGGTTTCCGTCCGGGACGCTCGGCGCATCAGGCAGTGGCGAAGGCGCAAGGCTACATCCAGTCGGGGTATCGATGGGTGGTAGATCTGGATCTCGAGAAATTCTTCGATCGCGTGAGCCACGACATCCTGATGAGTCGGGTGGCAAAACGGGTCAGCGACAGACGTGTCCTGAAGCTGATCCGTTCCTTCTTGACGGCGGGCGTGATGGAACACGGGCTGGTTGGGGCAACGGACGAAGGGACGCCGCAGGGTGGTCCCCTGTCACCGTTGTTATCCAATCTGATGCTCGACGATCTTGACCGGGAGCTCGGGCGACGCGGGCTGCGCTTCGTGAGGTACGCCGATGACTGTAACGTCTACGTACGCAGCGAACGCGCCGGTCAGCGGGTGATGGTGGGGGTGAAGGCCTTCCTCACCGGCAAGCTGAAGTTGAAGGTCAATGAGGCGAAGAGCGCCGTCGCACGACCACACACGCGGAAGTTTCTCGGGTTCTCGTTCACCCCGCAGGCACGGGCTAAGCGGCGTATCGCGCCGAAGGCTCTGGCCCGCTTCAAGGAACGCATCCGGGAACTGACCCAACGCACGCGCGGGAACAGCGTCGACCGGATGATCGGTACGCTGAAGCGATATCTGACGGGCTGGCGTGGCTACTTTGGTTTCTGTGAAACGCCCAGCGTGCTCAAGCAACTGGATGAATGGATTCGACGCCGCCTGCGCTGTTTCTTCTGGAAGCAGTGGAAGCGTGGCCGGACCCGATTCCGGGAGCTAGTCGCGCGGGGCGTGAGCCGGAACCTTGCCGCACAAACGGCCGGTTCGCCGCACGGTGTCTGGCACCTCAGCAATAGCCCGGCACTGAACAAGGCGCTGTCGAATCGTTACTTCCGTTCGCTGGGTCTTCCGTCGGTCGGCCCGGTATAGCCGATCAACCGATCCGAACCGCCGTGTACGGACCCGTACGCACGGTGGTGTGGGAGGGGTCGGGCCGCGAGGCCTGCCCCTATCCCGATTTTCCCGATGGGAGCCCCCCATCAGGGTAGCTCCCGAATTTTTTCAGGAGTTGTCCATGTCCTCTACGCTCAAACATGCTTTCAGCAGCCTCGCCTGGTACACCCGGCAGGACGCTGAAGCCTGGAAGATGCTCACGTTTCTGGTTGGCGTCGTAGCTCTTGCTACCGCCATTGCATCGGTTAGCAACGTGCCGTTTTCGTTGTAATCCGCCATCACTTTGTTCATTCGCTGCGCTGCTGCGCATCGACCTACGGACGATCCTCCAAAGGACCGACCGTCCATTTTTTCTCTCCAGCCATTCACTCGTTGAATGGATCACTGAAAGGCTGGCGTTCGCGTCGGCCTTTTCCTTTTTCCCGATGGGCTGTCCCATCGTTTGTTGCACGCTGTAGCTACAAGGCGGACCTTCTGGTCCGTCACATTCCATGTACCCATCCGGGAGCCTCCTCCCAATGGGACTGGCTCCCCTTCGAAGGAGCCACACCATGTCGCAGCAAATTATCGTTTCCGAAGAACTCGCAGGTGTTCTGGCAGTTTCGGCCGATCCGCATAGAGTTCAGGAAAAGTGGGGCTTTCGCGAGAAACAGCGTGTTTTCGCTCAGGCCGTCTCGAAGCTGCCGATCCGTCAATTCAGTGGGACGATTCTGTCCCTCTGGAGCGATGGAACGGCCACGGTCAAATTCGACCACGACTTCGCTTTCGATGCTGAGCGCGAGCTCGTCAAGAGCGGTCGCGTGGATCTGCACTACCTCACGCGCCTTGCTTCGTAAGTATCTCGCTCGTGGCCGAAGCCGATATCGGCATCAGGCGCTAGCCGCGTAACGCAACTATTTTTTTTAACCCTGTGGGGAACGTCCCCACAGGGCGTTTCTCGTCATTTTTTCAACGAGGAACGTCATGTCCGCTGTTCGAAATCTTCGTATCCGCACCGAAGCGGTAACCCTTTCGGTTCGACCCTGCTCGCCCCGAGTCGGCAGCACCCATACCTACGTTTTGAACGGCACGCTCATGCGCGACGTTCTTGTGAACGGAAAGTGGGTAACTGTCCACACGGGCGAGCCGCGCGTTCGTCTCGCACACTAAATTCCTTCCCCGTCAGGGCAACCTCCCTGGCGGGTGGTCGCCCCTTTCTTTCGTTGAGGCAACCATGTTCAAACTTCTGATCAGCATCGCCCTGCTTTCGCTTCTCACCGCTTGCGCCAGTGCGGATTTCGGCTCGCCGAATACGTATCAGCGATACGACGTCCAGCACCTCGGACAGATGGAACAGGCAACCATCATCCGGGTCCGTCAGGTCACCATCGAGTCGAGTTCGGATTCCTCCGGCCTGACTTCGATCGTGAGCTCTGCGGCGAGCGCGTTTCTCGGCTCCCAGATCATCGGGAACGGGCGCGGTCGTTACATCTCGGGTGCGCTCTCAGGTGCTGCTGCAGGATTCATTTCGCAGCATGTCAGCGCTGCGATGTCGCGTCACAGCGGCGTCGAAGTCTTTCTGCGTCGAGCCAACGGGCAAACCGTTGTGGTGACGCAGGTGGACGACCAGCAGTTCGCACCCGGCGAACACGTTTATCTGGTTTCCAGCGGGTCCGGTTACCGGATTACCCACTGATCGTCTGCGCGCTCTGACCGGCGCGCTTCCCTTGCGGGGCAACTCCCCGCAAGGGAGTCGCCTCGTCTATTCGAGGTTCATCATGAAATTTCCCAAGCTTTTCTACGCGGATCGCCGGGCCGCTGGCGCCGGCGCAACCGCTGCTCTCCAGCAGCAGGCCACGCGCGTGCTTCGTCGCGTGGCGCAAGACCTGCGTCTGCGTTCCCACGAAATCGTTGTCGAACCGTCGCGCCGGAATCTTCCGGGGCGTGTTTCGTTGCGCACTGAGACGCTGTTTGTCGACGTGCTGGACCGGCCTTGCCAAAAGCCGGTTGCACTGAGCTTTCGCACGCGCCGCGGCCGTTCGGACCTTACCGGTGGCGGTGAAAACTACGTGCCGCTCGATCAGATCGAGACGACGCGTGGCTATCAGTCGTTCCTCGACGGGCTTCGCTTGGCGGGTGGTATCGACACCACTTCCGGAGGTCGGCGATGAAACTCGCAAAGGTGAAAGTCGAGTACTCGTGCGGCACGACGATTACGGACAGGGTGACGCTTGACCCGGAAACGGGACAGGTACATCTCCCTCCACGTTTGCAGACGTTATTGCAAGCGATGGACGCGACTGAATGTTCCCCGTCGTTCGTGTTGGAACACGACGGTGCCACTTTGTCGGTTTCGGAAGATTCGAGCGGACTGCGGAAGATCGGCAAGCCCAGCGGGCGTAAGTCGGGCTTCGAGCAGCTGTTGAACCCAACGAAGGACCAGCGACAGCAAAACGCTCGCTTCCTTCATACGCTGTCGGCCGCATCTGTGGGCGGTCTGGTGGGCTATGTCCATGCGGCGTCCAAGCTGGACTTCACGACGGGTGCAGGCACGGCGATTCTGGCCGTTATTGCGATACTATTGTGGTATGTTGGTTTCATCGGAATGAAAGGAGAATGAAATGGTTGCAAACATCATTACTCTCGTTGTGGGCGTGTCCATTGCAGCGTTCTTTCTCTGGACGAACAACAACGGCATCAAGCGCGACCATGAGCGCGCCTGGGGCAAACGTGATTGACGACATGGCCTGAGGCCGCGTCAAAACAGATATAGCCGCACCTTCTGGTGCGGTTTTTTTTCGTCTTCTTCAACCATTTAACGCGCCTTCGGGCGCGTTTTCTTTTTCCGAGATAAAAAATGAACCATGCATTTGTAAAGCCCGTGGGATATCAGCAGCCGGTTGCCTTGGCGACCGGCAACGGAGCCGTTGCGGGCGCGATCGCCGGCGCACGTGCTGATGCGTTGCCGTGCGGTGACCGTCTGGACGTCGAAGGCAAGACTGTCGGAGAGGTCTGCTCGATGCTCTGCAAGGTATTGCGCAGCACAGAGCTTGAGCCGGAATGGCTCGTAACCGCAAACATGCTGGACGATGCCGACGAAGCGACAAACGGCGCGCGCATGGACAGGGTGTGGCCTGCGGACAGCGTCTGGAACCGCGTGGCTGTCTCCGTTGCCATTGGCAGATCCGAAGGCTGGATCGTTCATGTCGACTGGATTTCCCGTACCGAAATACCGGATGCGGTGGGCCGAGGCTATGCGGTGATGCCGCTGTTGCGCGCGAAGGTGTTTGTCCCCGATCAGGCCTGGCAACTGGCCCGTTTCATTGCCCGTTCGATCGACGTCGCGTAACCCGTTTTTTTCAGCGTCGTAAGACGCATTTGTCAATTCATCCCTCTGCGGGCACTCGGCCCCGACAGGGAACGATTGCCCGCTTCGTTTTTTCCGGAGCAATCGTGTATCAACTCTCCTTCGCTGGTCTTACTCTCCCTTTCGCCACTCTGCTCGAAGTACTGGCAGTCTTCCGAACCGATGCTCGCCTCCTTGCACTCGAGTCTTCGGACATCGTTCTGAAGCATAGCGGCCAGGCCGTTCAGGTCCTGCGTCACAATGGCACGCTCACGGTGCGGCGCCCGGGCACCGCCCGAGACGTTTTTCTCTCGTTGGTCGACGAAATCGACGGCGCGTACTTCCGACCGAACGGCGTTCTGCAGGCTGCATGGCAAATCCGGCGTTCGCACTGGAAGCTGCTCTACGACGCGTTCGACCTCACGTCCACGCCCAGACTGATCTTTTCGTCCGAGCAGATCGAGGCCGCGGCCAATAGCCGGGGTCGCCTCGACCTCCATGAACTTTTGCAACAGGAATGCGAGCGGCGATTCGGTTTTCGCTATGCGGGGCCCGAGTACGGGCGCACGCGGGATCGAAACGGGCGGCACGAAGTCCACGTCGCTTACGCGCTCGCGGAAGGCTGGGCTGTGCCCGAGGCGGTGCTGGAGGAGTATCGCCAGCTGCCGGACCGGTTCACGACTGACATGAGCTGGGGCAGGGTGCTGGTCGACGTGCCGGAATTGCGTGGGGCGATGTCGCCGCACAAGGTTCGCGTGCTCGTGAGTGTAATGCGTCATGAAAAGGGCGGAATCAGTTCGGCGAATGCCGCGCTGCTCGCGATGGTCATGCGGCTGGCGCCGAACTCCCCGACGTTTGAGGAGGTCGACGATCTGCTGTTCCATCACGGTCTCGTTCAGGCGTACAACCTGCCTGACCGGTATGCGACGCCCCAGCCGCTCGGAACGCCTGTCTCAAAGTTGGCTGAGGTGTACCGGCAGAACATGGCGGACAAGCGGCGCGACACATCAATCGCCCGCCTGAAAAAGGAGCGTGCGGCCGGGCGGATGTCTCAACGTACGGTCGATCAGCAGACGCAGATTGCACTTCTCGAGCATGGGCGGGAAACGTTCATGCTGGGCAATGAGATGTCGAACGCGATCGACAGCGGCGATGTGCATTACCTGCTGCAGATCATGGACTGCCCTGACGATCGCAATCGCGTCGCCAAGCAGACGGTGCGTGAAGTGTTCGGTATCAAGCTGCTCGGTGTGCGCGCTGCTACCCGTCGGCGCGCCATCTTTGCCTTGGCAGGCTATGACGAAGCCTGTCAGGCAGAGTGGGAATCGGCGGGCTCACCGCAGGCCCGCCAACGTGTCATCGAGCTCCATCAGGCGACGCGTGCGGCCGCCAGCGTGCATCCGGCGGTGTTCGCCCGGACGCAGGTGGCTCACCACGCCTGATCTGCTCGAATCAGTCCTTTCCGACAACCCGGCCTCGCGCCGGGTTTTTTTTTTCGTCCTGCCCGCGACGCTTAGGGCGTAAGCCCATATGAAAACGCGACCATTCGGGCATTGCACGCGCGCTTCGCTCCCTACACTGGGTGTCATCTCCTGCGTCATTGACGCATCGACCTCGCCGACACGTCGGCATTTTTCTCCTCGCCCCACAGGGACCACGTCCCCAAGGGCGTAGTCCTTTCGGGGCTTTCTCTTTTCTGGAAAGCCATCATGAAAGTTACGCCCGCACAACTGACCGAACTGCTCTCGCTGTACGTCCCGAAGCGTCTGCCGGTACTCATCACCGGTCGTCCGGGTATCGGAAAGAGCGATATCGTCGAGCAGGTCGCGCACGCAACCGATCACGATCTGCTCATCAGCCATCCCGTGGTTGAAGATCCGACGGACTCGAAAGGGTTGCCGTTTCCGGCGCCAGACGGCTTGAACGCGAAGTTCCTGCCGTTCGGTGATCTCGAACGCGCGATGAAGGCGAGACGTCCGCTCATCTGGTTTCTGGACGATCTGGGGCAGGCCTCGCCCGCCGTTCAGGCCGCCAAGATGCAACTTCTGCTCGCCCGCCGTATCGGCGAACACGTCTTGCCGCCGCACGTGACGTTTCTTGCGGCGACCAACCGCCGGACCGATAACGCGGGCGTGACGGGGATTCTTGATCCCGTCATTTCGCGCTTCGCAACGGTGGTCGAGCTGGAAGCGACGATCGACGGCTGGACGAAGTGGGCTGTGCGAAACAACGTGCCGCCCGAACTTATCGCTTTTCTGCGATTCCGTCCGGACCTGCTTTCGGTGCAGAAGACGTCACGCGATATCGAAAACATGCCGAGTCCCCGTAGCTGGGGTTTCATCGCGAAGACGATGGGCGTGGTGCCGAAACACCTGGAGCACATCTCGCATGCGGGATCGGTGGGCGAAGGCGCTGCAACAGAGCTCGTCAGCTTCCTGCAGATCTACCGGGAACTGCCGAACCCCGATGCGCTTCTGGCTACGCCGGATAAGGCGATGATCCCTCAGACGCCGTCGACGCTTTACGCCATCGCAACCGCTCTAGCTGCACGCGCGACGGAAGCCAACTTCGATCGTGTCGTGACCTATACGGAACGCATGATCGAAGCGGGGCATCGTGAATTCGCGGCGCTACTCGTGCGTGACGCATTGGAGCGCACGCCGGAAATCGCCAACTCTTACGCCTTTATCCGGGCGCAGGGCGGCGAGATCGGCGCAATCATCAAGGGCGACTGATCCGCCGCTCCATTCCACTTTTTTCTCAGCTTCATCACTCATGGCTCTGCCGTGTCCGCGAGGACACGCGGGGCCATTTTTTTCGTCTCATCCATTCATTTTCTATACGGAGTTTTCTCATGAACACCAACATCCAGTCGAAAGTCATGCTCTGCTCGGTCACGATCTCCACGTGGGTTGCCCGTCGATTCGACGGCAAGGCCACCGAAGAAGTCGAGAACAAGCATCATGCAAAGGGCATCGGCAGATTTAACAAACGCCTGCTGCCCGAAAACTCTCCGAGTTTCCAGGAGGTGGTAACGATTGCCGGCCGCATCCGGAAATACTTCTACGATCACTCGTTGAAGTACGACCAGCTCGGGGTGCGCCTGCTGCCGACGATGATTTACATGGAATTCGCCGACAAGATGCGCTCGTTGAAAGACGAGTTCGATCTGGCGGTATCCGTATTCCTCACCGACTACCTGGACCTGAAGGAGCGCGCTCGCGCGGAACTGAACGGCCTGTTCAACGAGGCGGACTATCCGACCCTCGCGGAACTGTCGACCAAGTTTGGCGTGAAGATGGCGGTGTTGCCCTTTCCGGATGCCAGCCAGTTCGGCGTGGACCTCCCTGCGGACGTGCTGACGACGCTGAAAAGCGAACTCGATGAGCACGTGCTGGCGTCGATCGCGACCGCGAACGAGGATCTCGTCGAACGGATGTATACGGCCGTTTCGCAGATGGCGTCGCGCCTGTATGCGACGGGCAACGTGCGTCTGGACGTGGCCAACAACGTGCGCGACCTGTGCGCGTTGCTGCCGAAGCTCAACTTCTCCAACGATCCGAAGCTCACGCACATCCTTGATCAGGCGAAGACTCATCTCGCCGTTCATACGGGTGCGGATCTGAAGGAGTCGAATGTCCTGCGGTCCCAGGTGGCCAGCAAGGCACAGGAGATCGAGGGGCTGATGGCTGCTTTCATGGGTATCACGCCGGAAACGGAGATCGAGCCCGCCGACCACAGCGCGCAGCTGCGCCTCGTTGCTTAAGGGGGTGCTCATGGATCGCACCGTGACGGTAGCTGGCAATGGCGCGGTCCATCCGCGCATTGCCAAACAGCGAACTGAGCTCGTTCTGTCACAACCGTTTTTCGGGTCGCTCGCATTGCGCCTGAAAATGGTTGAAGACAGGTCGACGAAGGAATGCTGGGTAGACGGGGAATCGTTGGGCTATAACCCCGAATATGTCGATAAGTTGAGCGACCTTGAACTGCGGGGCGTGCTGGCGCTGAAAGTCATGCAGGTGGCCAACGGTCATTGCTGGCGTCAGGGCGCGCGAGAAGCCGGTCGGTGGAGCGACTCGAGCCAATACGCCATCACTCCGATTCTCCGTTCGTCGGATTTTGTGTTGCCAAGGGGCGCGCTGAACGACGCACGCTTCGCTGGAAAGTCGGTTGAAGAGATTTATGGCGCGCTGACGCAGGAGGCAAAGCAGAAACATCCCAAACCTGATCAGCAGCCTGAATCCGATCAGCAGTCGAAACCGCAGCAGCAACCTGAACCGGATGGCCAGTCGTCAGGGCCGGACGGAAAAGGTGGCGGCCCACGCCCGCAGCCAGGTGACGGCCAGGGTGATCCAGAGCCGTCTGCTGGTTCATCGTGCGGAGAGGTCCGCCAGTACTCGGGGACTGACAAACCTGTGAAGGAGGCCGAGTGGAAAGTTGCCGTCGTGCAGGCCGCCAAGGCTGCGCAGATGCGCGGCAAGCTGCCCGGCGACCTTCAGGCAATGGCCGGCGAGGCGGTGCGGCCGGTCGTTGACTGGCGCGCGGTGCTTCACCGCTTCGCGCAGCAGTCATCGCCGACCGACTACAGCTTCGCCACGCCGAACCGCCGGTATCTGCATCTTGGGTTCTATCTGCCCTCGCTGCATACGCCGGCAGTTGGCGATGCGGTTTTCGTGCGGGACTCCAGCGGCTCGGTGTTTGACGAGACGCAGGCACAGTTCGATGCAGAGATCCTGTCGGTGTTTCACACGCTCAAGCCCGCCCGGTTGATCGTGATGGACTGCGATACGCGGGTCACACAGGTGCAGGTGTTCGAGCGGGGCGACTCGCCCGAGATCAAGCCTGTGTGCGGTGGAGGCGGAACGGCATTCACCGATCCGTTTAACCGCGTGGCGGCCGATGGTCTGAATCCGGCGTTTCTCGTCTACCTGACGGACATGGTTGGCTCGTTTCCAGCGTCGGCGCCGCATTACCCGGTGCTGTGGGCGTCGACCACACCGCTCACGCGGGCACGGCGGGCGCCATTCGGCGAAACCGTCGAGGTCATCTGCTGACTGCATCGAAATCTTCGTTAACCCAACCCGGCCTCGCGCCGGGTTTTTTTTCGTCCACTGCGCCGCAGGAGTCGCGAAAGTCAGTCACCGTGCGGCGGAAAGGTATGCCTTTTTTGGGGTCTTTCTTCGGATAGACCCGTAACGCGTTATACGGCGCCGTCGCGAAGGGCTATGCGCAACCAGATCCGGAGCTATCACCACGACCAGAGCATGACGGGTTGCGATTCGCGCACACCGGGAAAGCCGTGTGATTTTGTGGCTCTTTTGAAGCCTGTCCAGCGGGGCCAGCGAGAACAATAGTCGCATGTTAGACCGCCCACAAAGCCTCGCATGCACGACGTTGACGACAACCCGTTACTGAAGCTTCAACCGCTGAAGGCGGAGGCCGTCGCGATGTTTTTTGAGGCGCTGAACCCACTCAAAGGACTGCTCGATGCGCCCGACCTCGCGGAAATTATGGTCAATGATCACCGCAACGTATGGATCGAGCACCGGGGTGTGATGTCGCGCGTGAACGTGGATTTGCGGCCCGAGCATCTGGAAGGGGCAATCCATTCGCTCGCGTCTTCGGTAGACAAGTCGGCGCACGCCGGCAGCGACAAGGGAATCATCAACGCGGGCCACAAGAATCTGCGTATCGCGGCCGTGATGAACCCCACCGCCATCGACGGGCACGCGCTGAGCATCCGCAAGCACCGCGAGACGAAATTGACGCTCGAGGACTACGTGAGCATGGGCGCGTTCTCTGCGGCAAATGCGCGCCCGGAAGAGGCGGAAGCAATCAGCTTCGAGGAAGGCATCCAGGACGAGGCGCTCATGCGCGCACTCAAGGCGCTGGTGCAGTCGCGTAAAAACGTTCTCGTCGCCGGCGGCACCTCGGCGGGCAAGACGACGTTTCTCAACGCGATGGTTGGCGTGATCCCCGAAGATCAGCGGGTGATTACGATCGAGGACACGATGGAACTGAAGGTTCAGGTTCCAAACCGCGTCCGCCTGTTGTCCAACGCCGATACGAACGTCACTACACAACTTCTTGTTGCGCTGTGCCTGCGGTTTCGTCCCGACCGCATCATCGTTGGCGAAGTCCGCGGGGGAGAGGGCTACGACCTGCTCCAGGCGCTCAATACTGGCCACGACGGTGGCCTTGCCTCGCTTCACGCCAATAACGGCCGCACGGCCCTGAGCCGCCTCGAAAGCCTTGCGATGCTTGGTATCCCGCCCGGTTCCCGCTGGGAACTGGACGACATGCGCAAAAACATCGCTGACTGTTTCAACTATGTGGTGCATTTCAAACGCACGGGCGAGATGCGCCATGTCTCCGAAATCCTCGAAATCCGGGGGTTTCGTAACAACGACTATGACCTACGACGAGTTTTTTAACGGGAGCAGGAAATGAAGCAAGGAAAGTTTTTCAGCACAGCCGCAACGGTCGCGAAGAAGCTGCGACCGGGCAAGCCACTCATCGTCGGCGCGCTGTTGAGCGTGGCGTCCGCCGCAGCGATGGCCGCGGGCGATTATGCGTCGCTCACCGGCCTGACGGACATCATCTGCACGATCAGCAACCTCATCAGCGGCCCCTATCTCTACGGTATCGGCATTGTGCTGATTACGCTCGGTGGCGTCGCCGTCGCAAATTCGGAGAGCAATATCGCCAAGACGTTCTCGGTCGTGCTGATCGGCCTGGGTATCGCATCGGTCGCCGTGCCGATCATGCGCGATCACTTCCACATGACCGTCGCCTGCTGATATGCGCCAGCACAAGGTCAGCCGCGGGCTCTCGTTGCCCCGTCAGATGGGCGGGGCAGACCGGATGCTGGCGATTCTCAACGGCACCCTGACGGCACTGCTCACGTACACGAGCTGGACGCCGTCGTTCCTCGCGCTTGGCGTCGTCGCCCACTTCTACCTTCGGTGGCGTAGTTCGAAAGATCCGTGGTGGCGGATGGTGATGCTCATCTATAACCGCTACCCCGACGTGTATGCGCCTGAGCCTCACGGCAAGTTCAGTGCGCGCTTCAAACGCCCCTACGGTTTCGATCAGGACCTTTCATGCTAATAGGCACTTTTAGCAAGCGCGCGGTGCAGGAAATTGCGCCGTGGATGACGCTCGTCACGCCTGAGCTTGTGCTCGACAAGGACGGCTCGCTGGTCACCGTTTTCGAGTTTGATGGCATCGACGCGGACACACCGAACCCAGGCGACATTACGGCCGCGCGGGACAACCTCGATCACGCATGCCGGAACTTCGACCACCGTGTCACCGCATGGTGGCGGGTCTCGCACCGACGTATCCGGGGCGGAGTCGAAGGCGAGTTCGTGAATGAGGCGGATGCGCGCGTCGATGCGATCAATCAGGAGAACATTGGCAGCGGCAAGTATTTCCGCAACTCCCATTCGCTCGCACTCGCGTTCACACCGGAGACGGGCCTGTCGCGTGTTTTCGACAAGATCGGCTATCACATGACGGTTGGCGGAAAGAACGTAGCCGTCGCGATGTTTGAGGCCGCCAAGGACATGCTGCTTGCCCGGAGCGCCTTTGTCTTTGACCTCACCAAGCTGCAAAACGAGATCAAGCGCTTCGAAGCGGTCATCGACGGCTTCACGGGCGGTGTGACCCGCCTGAAAATGAAAAGGCTCCAACTGCAGAACGCCCTGTCGTTCCTGCATCAGCGTGCAAATCCGGGCACGCCGAAGCGTCGCATGCGCTATCCGGTCACGATGCTGGACACGCATCTGACCGAGACGCAGGTAACCATTGGCGCCGAGCAGCTGATGTTTGAGTCGGCTCACGGCAAGGTCTACGCGCGAATTATAGGCGTCAAGGAATGGATGGGCTTCCAGGAAGCGGCTCTCGATGTGCTGTCGCAGGTCGATGCGGAACTCGACGTTTGTGTGATGTTCCGCTTCCTCGACACCTCGCGCGCGAGCGCGTACATCCGCAAGATCCGCGGCTTCTACAAGGCTGCCGCGTTCAACCCGGTCGCGATCATCAAGCAGTGGGCCACGAAGGAAGAGCAGAAAAACGACGAAGGCCGTGAGCAACTGGCGAAGGAGGCGAGCGAGGCGCTTGCCAAGCTGGAGGCAGAAGGCCAGCAGTATGGTTTCGCGAACATTTCGATCATCGTCTACGGCAACACGCCCGAAGAATGTGAAGACGCGACGCGCCAGGTCGTCGGTGTTATTGGCAATGCAGGCTTCGGGGTGATTGCCGAGAAAGACAACCTTTTCGCCGCGTGGAGTTCGACGTTGCCCGGGCGCTGGGACCAGCAAAAGCGCCTGCAATTCGTTGAGACGCCCGCCGTCTCGGACATTGCGCCGTTGTGCAGCGTGGGCGAGGGTTCAACGCTCAATGAATGGCTGACACAGCAGTCCGGCAAAAAGACGGGACCGCTGACGTGTCTACCCACGCGTCATCGAACGCTACAGAACGTCGATCTGCACCACCCCGGCGGCAAAGCCCATACGCTCGTGGTTGGCCCGATCGGCGCCGGTAAGTCGGTGCTACTCAATTATCTGATGTCACAAACCGGCCGGCACGGCGCGCGTCGCATCCGCTTCGACAAGGACCGCTCGACCCGTATCCCGACGCTGCTCGGCGGAGGGAAGTTCATCGACGCGACCGGTCGTTTTGAGGCGGCAACGTCGGTCAACCCGCTCTCCCTGATCGGGGACGAGAAACACTGGTCGTATGTGGCAGAGTGGGTAAAGCTCGTCATCGAGGGCGAGGATTACACCTGCACCCCCCAGCAGGAAACAATTATCTTCGAGCGCATCCGTACCCTTGCGAAAGCCTATGGGCGCGAAAAGTGGCGGCTGACGGGCCTGATTACCCTGCTGCCAGACGATCTCCGCGAGCGGCTGGCCGTCTGGACCGAAGGGCAGAAAAACGGTCGGTTCTTCGATCACGTAGACGACGGCTTTTCGCTTTCCGATGACCTGTCAATCGAGATGGGAGACCTGTTCCAGAATTTCCCGGTGGCCGCCGCGCTGTTCATGGACTACGCGTTCTACCGGATCGCGCAGATTCTCGACGGCAAGCGCTATACCGTCATCGAGATCGAAGAGGCCGGGTTCTTCTTCACCTACCCGAAGTTCTATGCACGGCTCGAAATCTGGGCTGTGACCATCCGTAAGCTGAATGCGGCGTTGCTTATGGCAACGCAGTCGCTCGGCCAGCTTGCGCGGGTGGCCAACTTCGAGATCATGAAGGAGAACATCCCGAACATCATCTACCTTCCCAACAGCGACGCGATCAACAACCAGACTCTGTATCGGGAGATTTTCGGTCTGACCGAGCACCAGATCAGGATGATCTCGAACGCGGTGCCCAATCGCGACTACCTGTGGGTGACGTCGACGCAGACGCGCATGCTGCAGGCGAGCTTTCCGAAGGAATCGCTTGCCTATCTGCGCTCGGACGGTCGCGCTCAGGCGATTCTCGACAAGCACGTGAAGTCGGGCGTCGACAACTGGCAGGACGCATACGTGCGTGACGTCCTCGCAAACGCATAACGTCAGTCTTACTCCTGGAAATACTCACCATGATCAAAACACTGCTCCGCACCGCGACGGCGACGGCCGCGCTGACCCTCGGTCTTATGTCACAGGCCTACGCACAGCTTGCCGTCATCGATCCGACCAACCTGATCCAGAACACGATGACTGCAATCGGCGCGGTCAAGGGCGAGGTGTACCAGGACACCAACCTGGTCTATCAGTATCAGATGATGCTGAACCAGTTGAAGCAGGCGACCAACCTGAACCCCTCCGCGATGCTCGCGCAGGCGACCTCGATCACCAATGACATCACCAGCCTGACCAAGTACACCGACACGCTGAAGTCCCTGTATGGTGGTCTGCAATCCAACGCTGAGTATGCGACGAAGGTGCAGGCGCTGATCACGCAGTCCGGCAAGACGCCCGCGCAGTGGTTTTCTGATCAGAGCACGCTCATCAGCAACAACGACCAGACGGCCAAGCAGATGTTCCAGATGGGCAACGACGTCATTTCG
Source organism: Paraburkholderia dioscoreae (assembly GCF_902459535.1). Lineage (NCBI taxonomy): Bacteria > Pseudomonadati > Pseudomonadota > Betaproteobacteria > Burkholderiales > Burkholderiaceae > Paraburkholderia > Paraburkholderia dioscoreae. The sequence goes on along the minus strand of NZ_LR699557.1, from coordinate 22,521 downwards.
CACGTGAGCACCCTTGCCAAGCGCCGTCAGGAAATCCAGGACCAGCTGAACATGTCGCCGACTGCGGAAGCGACAGCGCAACTCACGACGCACCTACTGGATATCGTCGCGAGCCAGAACAGCGACATGTTGCAGATGATGGCCTCCAAGCAGCAGGCAGATAGCGTGACTAAGGCGCAAACAGCGTCGAGCGACCAGGCAAACAACACTGCCAGGTCGGCGTTGCAGGCTCAACTGGATCAACAGCGCGCGACCTACAACGCGACGATAGGTTCGTCCAAAGTACTGGGGCAGTGAACCGTGGCCATTTTTTCTCTCAAGCGGCTGCGCTGGCTGTCGGTCATGGTCTGCCTGCTCGTCACCACACTGGCAGAGCCCGCTGCGTTCGCAGACGACAACATGACCCTTCCGGACGGCTCAACGCTGTCTACCGGTTCCCCAGCTACGGGATCGTCGACGAGTGCGAAGCCTCTGACAAGCGCCGACGGGGACTTCGGGAAAGGCTCGACCGACGCGGTCAGCCAGATTCAGACCCTGCTTGGAGGCATCATTCCCGCTGCTGTGACGGCTAGCGCAAGCGTGATGGACGAAGCGAACAAGTTTGCGTGGGGGCTGGGCGTCATATCGCTTGTCCTCCTCGGCGTCCGCTTTTCGGGCACGCATCATCCCATCTCGGCATGGGTCAACCTGTTTGAAGAAGTGGCAGTGCTGGGCATCTTCGTCGCGCTGTATCTGGGCTATTCCACGTCAGCTGCCGGGTTCTGGACCTGGTTCGAGCAGCTTGCGACGCACATATCGGGCGGGTCCAGTAACAGCATTCCGGCACAGATGGCAACCCTGGCCGGCACGATGTTCGATGCCGTGAAGACCCGCTTCGTCAGCATCAAGCTCCTTACGGATCTGACGGGGACTGTGGTCGATGCTATCGGACTGTTCCTTGCGTTCGTCGTCGTACTGATCGCCTCGATCGTCTTTGCCTACTACAGCGCTGTCGGCCAGATTCAGGCGGCAGTGGGGATCGTTCTGGGACCGATCGCGATCGCGCTTGGATTTTCGAGCTACACACGAAACTACTTCATGAAATGGCTCGACTGGATGATCCATTCCGGCATGTACATTGTCATGGTCGCGGTCCTGATCAGGCTGATGGGTGCCAATATCGCAACCGCGGTACAAAAGGCCACGAATGTCAGTGGCGCCACGTCGACCGGCGCCTACGCTTTCGATCTTGCCGTTTTCATTCTGCTGCTGTCGTTTGAAATTCCGAAGCTCGCTGGTATGTTTGGTAGCGGCGCTGGCGCGACGGGCACAGGGGCGCTCAAGCTCGCACGGAGCTTTATCCCATGACAGCCTCCCATCGCCCGGCTGTGGTGAACGACTTGCTGAATACCCACGCGAAGCGCATCGAGCTCGTACGGCAGTGCGCCAATGAGAGCACGGAAGCTGAGTTCGAGCGGAAATGGCTTTCGGTCCTTCGGCGGTGCGCCGCGTGGTTTTCGTCCATGCCGCTTACGCCAGAGTTGCACGCGGAGCCGGGTGGCGCTTTCCGCGCGACCATCGAATCGACCTTCTACGCGATGCGCCTCGCGGGCGGGCAAAAGTTCGCCGCCGACATGACGTCGGACAAACGCCGCAGGCTGGAGCCGCAATACATCTATGCGGTGTTCCTTGCTGCAGCCAGTTCGTCGCTCGACGAGCCATGCCGGCACTTCGAGTTTGTGCGTGTTGCCGACCGCACGCCATGGAGCCCAGCGGCACATGGCGCTTTCGGGAACTGGATCGGCGACGGCGACTACGTAGTCCACCGTCGACCCGCCCCGCTGAAAGGCGAGCGCATGCGTACTGCAATGTTCGCGCAGACCGTTATCACGCCCGAACTGCTGTCGGGGCTTGATAACGCCGTGCTGGCCGATCTCTTCGGTGCCATCAATCCGGAAAAAAGTCCGCAGGGCTTCGAAGCGCTGGTGCACAAGGTGGTGCGCCAGGCGATGGATGTCTCGGTCGAATTCGAGCGAAAGGCGCAGCGCGGGGTCTTCGCCCCTGTGAAGTTTGATGTGCCGTCGGCAGTGCACGTCGCGCTGGAACTTCAGCCGCAGGTCGCACCTGTTGCGGCGCCACCGGATCAGGCGGGCGCAGCGGTCGCAACGTCCGCGGCGGCGGCTGAGGTAGCCACTTCCCCTGGCGCACAGCCGGCGGCGTCACCGCCAGCACCGGCCGCTGCTCCCGCATCCGGCGCGGTGCCGGGCGGCCCACAGCTTTCCCAGTCGTTGCTCGATGCGTTGGAGCGCAGCGAAGCCCAGGCCGCCACCGCGGCCGCGACTGGACCCGTTGAACCTGCCGTGACAGCAGCGCCTGCGGTTGACCCTTCACGGATGGCGGGGGGAACGCCGTCAGCCGCGCGGCAAACGCGTACCGGACCAACGGAGGAGGAGCTAACGGAGATCCTGGGCCCGGGCTCGGCGATGCTGCGGGAGTTCTTCCGCGCGCTCGCCGGCGACGTTGCAGCAGGGAAAGCCAAGGTGACGTGGGAGGAAAAGGGGCTGGCCGTGCAGAAGCGTCTGATCGGCGGCTACGGAATAACGAGTGACACCCTCGTTGAGCAGCTGAGGAAGCGCACGCTTCTTCTGCGCGCGGCCGGCAACGACATCTGCATCGTTGAACGTGCTGGTCGCCTGATTATGGAGCGGCCCGCGGCATGAACTACATCAACCATTTCCGGCCTATCTACGAATTCCGGCCGCTGATCGTCTGGCCGGTCGCAATCGTGGGCATCTTCGTATCGGGCATGCCCTATGGATGGGCGTTCGCGCTGGCATGTTTCGCGATGCTGGCTGTTCGTGCGGTTCAGGTGTGGCGGGCGCTCAGCTTCCGCATGGCGATCTCAACGAAGTGGCTTAGCAAGATTCACATTGGCAAGCTGCTGGAGTTGCAGCGCAAGATGCGCGAGCGCGAGGACTCGATGTATCTGGGGACAGGCTTCGAGTGGACCCAGAAGCACACGCAGATCGCGCACGACATCCTTCGTATGCCCGTGACGGACATTCCGTCGTTGCCGAAATGGCTGAACAAGACGGACTTGGGTCGAAAGACCGAAGCGCGTATCGAACGTCTGTTCGCACCGAACGACAGTATCCGTGATCGCATGCCGCAGGGTTCCTCATGGATTCACGGCATGGAGCCGAAAAAGGTCCGCGTGCCGTTTCACTACAAGGCGATGGGCGGTCACACGCTCGTCGGCGGCACGACCGGTGCAGGCAAGACGCGCACCTACGAAGTGATCTCGACGCAGGTTATCCACAACCCCAAAGACGTGCTCATCATCGTTGACCCTAAAAACGACGACGAGTGGAAAAAGCGTGTCGAGAAGGAGTGCGCACGCGCCGGTCGCAAATTCCTGTACTTCAATCAGGCCAAGCCGCACGAGTCGATCCGCCTGAACCCCCTTGAGAACTGGTCGCAGCCGTCGGAAATCCCGTCGCGCATCGCTCAGCTGATGGAAGAGGGGCCCTTCCGCGACTTCGCGTTCCTGTTCATTGACCGCGCGGTGAAGGGCGAGCTGTACGTGGGCGACAAGCCGAATCTGCGCTCGATCCTGAAATACGCGCAGTCCGGCATCGGCACTTTGCTGGATCGCTCGCTGCGTCGCTTCTTTCTCGAAAACGGACTGCCGAACTGGGAGGAGTTGACGGTCGCGCAGACGGTCAAGGACTCGGTTCGAAAGAACGACGTTTCGCTTGTCGACGGAATGGCCAAGCTCTACATGGACCGGTTCGCTGCGCACGACCGCGGACACGAAACCATCGACGGGCTGATTGCTACGCACACGCACGACCGCGAGCACTACATGCGGATCATCGCGTCTGCGCTCCCGCTGCTACAGATGCTTGCCACCGGCGAGACGGGGCTGATGCTCGCGCCAAAGGCGGACGATTTCGAGGACGAGCGCGAGATCTGGGACATCGACAAGATCATCAAGCAGAAGGCCGTGCTGTACATGGGCCTTGACTCGCTCTCGAACAACATCGTCCAGAAAGCGATTGCTTCGATGGCGCTGTCGGACGTCGCGGCGGTCTGCGGCTCAATCTACAACTTTTACGCGGAAAAGCCTGATGTCGTTCTGATCATTGACGAGATTGCCGAAGCGATCAACGAACAGGTGATCCAGATCCTGAACAAGGGACGGGGCGCGGGATTCAAGGCGTTTGTCGCATTCCAGGCGCGTGCCGACCTCGAAGCCAAACTCGGAAACGCCGCCAAAATGCTGCAGGTTTTGGGCAACCTGAACAACCAGGTCATCCTTAGACTTGAAGATAGCGATACCGCCAAGTGGTTCTCGGACAAGGTGGGGGAGACAGCGATTCGGGTTGTAAACATCTCGAATAGCACGAACACCACGACCGAGTCGCATGCAATGGAATTCAGTGGATCCCAGTCACGCACGCTTCAGCTTGAGAAGGTGCCACTGATTCCCATGCCGCTGATTCATCGTTTGCCGAACCTGCAATATTTCATGCGCATCTCCGGCGGTGCCGTCTACCAGGGCCGAATTCCTATTATCGAAGGCTGAACTACACAATATGTCCGCTGTTTTCAAAAACATCATTCGCGATCACAAGCTCTCGCACAAGCTGATTCCCGTGTTCAACGTTGCGCCGGATCTGGAGCTTGCATGCTCGCGGGTTGCCGATTTCATTGGCGAGCGCTTCGTTGGAGACTCAGGGCCGCTTGCGGCAGAAATGATCGAGTCGGCGCTGGCAAGTTTCAAGCGGGCTAAGCGCACGGGGGACCAGCACGTGGCTTTCATGCAGGGACTGTTTGAGCCGGCCAAGTCGCTCTATGCGCGTCGTTATGTGGCCCGCCGGGGTGACAAGGTCAGCGTCTGGTCGCCCATGCTCGAGCCTATTCCGGCATTTGAAGAGCGGCATCAGAACAGCGAGCTGGAAATGGTCGATGAGCGCTGCCCGGAACACATTACCGAGCGCACCGCAGCTTTCCAACTGGCCTCGCGCGTGTTGCAGGGCGAGGCGTTCCGTCGCTACTTTGAGGAATACGATGTCGCTCACCGTTACGATAATAGCGAAGTTGTCGCGGGTTGATTCGGACATGGCCCGGCGCGCGCTCAACACTGCGAGCGCGTTTGACGAGCCGGACGCGACGCCGCCAGAAGAGTTCACCTGGGGTGCGGGTGCCCGGTGCTACGCACTTGCTTCCATCGCAGTGAACCGCCCGCAGCTGTTCTGGGGGGGAATGCTCGCGATAACCGCGATCCCGCTTCTTGCCGTCGTGAGGCTGATCCATGGCTAGCCGGTTCGGATCGCACCTGAAAGTCTGGTTCCTGCTTGTGCCCGTCCTGTCGATCGCTGTAATGCCCGCGATACCGGACAGGAAACTGTTCGAGGTGCCGGACGTCGAGACTGAGTCCCTTGTCGCGTCGGTCGGACAGGACAGGGCCGACGCAGCGGTACGCGCGGCTAACGAGCTGTTCAAGAGGTCGTTCGTGGACAACGGCCTCCTTCATCGCACGCTGGCGGCGTCCAGCAATGTCGGCGGCCTCAACGACGGCGGCATGTCAACCTTCGCCCACACGTGGACCGAAAACTTCTGGCTGCTCGCGTACAGGGCGATGTTCCGTGCGATGGTGATGAAGATGTGGATCGTGGGCACATTGTGCTTCGCGCTTGGTATGTTCATCGACGGTACTGCGCGCAGGAAGATCAAGGCAGCCGCGGCCGGGTTCGTCAGCCCGCTTTCTTTCCACCTCGCAGGCCACGGGCTGCTGATCGTGACGGGCACGCTGTTCGGCGTGCTGCTCGTGCCGGTGCCGGTTCTTGCTGGCTACTGGCTGGTGGTTGCCGCGCTGCTTGGCGCACTGCTCTGGAAGGCCGCCGAGTCGTTCCAGTCGGCACGGTAAATTCTCCGAGAAGCAGGTCGGGGTTTCCGACCTGCTTTCAGCGTTTTCCCTCCCATTTCAGCGTTCAGTCCGCTCGACTGCTAATCCGCTAGCAGGCGGATGTCTCCTGTCGCCTGTTGTCTGTGGCCGAAAGCTGGGCTTCGCCTTAAAAGCCGTCTGAAATAACGCGTGTTTCGGGAGTTTCGCGCCCCGCCACGCCGCAACAATTGTGCTGTGGGGACGCGTGGCGCGCACCCAATTACCAACGATCAAACGGACACTGGTCCGACCTGGGAGAAACGCGCATGAGCACTGTGGCAGAAACCGAACTCGACAAAGCTGAAACGGCAGGCGCTCTGGCAGCGTCCGATGCGAGCGTACACGCGCAAGCTTCACATGCCGACCACGAGCCAAGGCTTGATGGCGCCGAAGAAGGCGAAGGCGAGATCGAGCGTGAACTGAGTCAGATGGAAGCGGACGCCGACCGTCTGCAGAAAGAGGGTGTCATCTCGCCCGACGACGCCAACATGAAGCGCGCCGAAGTAGCGAAGACCCGCAAGGCGTTCCGGGATCTTCCTGCGAGCGAGCGTATCTCCATCATCAAGCGTCGCCGTGAGATCGGCCGGCAGTTGATGGAGCGTCAGCTTTCGGGCGCTGCAGTGGTCGCCGCACAGGTCCGCCTGAATCACACCCGCCTGAAGCCGCTCTTCGAGCAATGGTGGCCGTACCTGAACCGCATGAGCGTGAACATGCAGCGTTTTGGTGATTCAACGTTCGGCGCGGACGACAAGAATGCTGTGAACAGCTTTTTCGAAAAGCAGATCAAGTCGATCGAGGAGTATGTCGACGAGGCGGTGCGCGTGGCCGGCGGCTACCGCGAGCAGAAGGAAGCCGAGCTCCGCGACGCAGGCGAATTCGTGTTCGAGCCGACGATCCCGATGCCCGCCCTGGACATGCAGGTCGAGGTGTATTCGCGCTTCTCGATGCGGGTGCTGACCGCGATCATGAAGTTCGACCGTGCGATGGATCATTTTGACTTCATGGTCTGGAACGGCATTCGCGATCAGTCCGACGTCGATGACGAAACCGTGCGCTTCCTGAAGAAGGTGAATCCGCTCGGCGTTCGCGGGTACATGACGCACCTGCGCCTGATGACCACGGTCCGCGGCCTGTAAGGAGGCAGCATGCTGGACGAACTCAATCCGCAGCAGCGGGAAGTCGCCCAGTTGCGCCAGAACTGCGTGGCGATTGCATGCCCTGGCGCGGGCAAGACAAAGACGATCGCCACCAAGGCCGCGCTGCTCCTGCAGGAAGGCGCGGCGGTCGTGGGCGCGGTGACGTTCTCGAAAGATGCGGCTGTCGAGCTGCGCGAGCGGATTCTGACGGTGGCAGGCAAGGCGGTGAAAAAGCGCCTGATCGCAGGCACGTTCCATTCACTCGCGTACAAGCAGCTTCAGCGCCTCGGCGGCCGCTCGCTCGACATTGCGAGCGATGGCGACAGGCTGGGACTGCTGATCCGCGTCATGCAGGACCTTGGGCTTGAAGGAAAGGCCGAGGACGTCATCCCGACGATCGAGAAGATCAAGACGAATTTCGGCCGGTGCGATGTCAACAGCGCCGACGGCCAGTTGTACAGCGCCTATCAGGAAGCGCTGGCGCGCAACGGCAAGATCGATTTTCAGGACATGCTGCGGCTCGCCGTTGAGGGCATGCAGAACGGCACCATCCTGCCGTACCCGTTCGCCTACCTGCTCGTCGACGAGTTCCAGGACACTGACCCGCTGCAGTACCGGTGGATCGAGCTTCATGCGAAGGCTGGCTCGATCGTGACGGTCGTGGGCGACGACGATCAGAGCATCTACGCGTTCCGCGAGGCACTCGGCTACCGGGGCATGGAATCATTCATCAAGGAATTTGAGGCCAAACCGGTCGTGCTCGGGAGCAACTATCGGTGCCGCGCCGAGATCCTCGCGGCGGCTGACAGAGTGATTCGCAACAATCCGGACCGCATCCCGAAGGTGCTGCGGGCGGAGAAAGGCGTCGGCGGCCGGGTCGAGGCTTCCCGCCACGCCGACGAATACATGGAAGCCGAGGCCGCCATCGAGGCGCTGGCGCCGCTGCTGCGCAATGGAAAAACCTGCGCGGTGCTCGCGCGCACCAACCGTATTCTTGACCCCCTCGAGGCCGTCTGCCGCTCGTATGGCGTCAAGTATCACCGCGCGTCAGGCGCATCGGTCCTCAATCGTCCTGAAGGCGCGCTGCTGTGCAATCTGCTGGAAATCATCGAGGGCGTGAAGGCGACCGGTCTTGACGCTGTACTGGCGCACTCGGGCCTGCATGCGGACCATCTCCGTGCGCTGCACGCAAGCATGGGCGCGGAACTTGTCCAGAAGCCGCGGGCGGAGCTCGTTGAACTCGGCATGCCGGAAGACGTAGCGACGAACTACCGCGAATTCATGAAGCGGCTTGCCGAGTGGCGCGGGCTCTGCGAGCGGAAGTTCTATTCGTTGGTGCTGTCCGGCGTGAACGAGTGGCTGCTCAAGTACACGAAAAAGGAAAACGGCATCCGCACCATTCAGGCGACCTATGACGTGCTCTCACGACTGAATGGCACCTTCGCCGAGCGGCTGCTGTTCCTTCGGCAGGACAACAACGAGCCCGCACCGGACGCGTTGGTCCTGACGACGATGCACAGTTCGAAGGGGCTTGAGTGGGATCACGTCTGGATCGCGCGGTCAGAAGACACCATCGTCCCCGACGCCAAATCAACTGAACCCGAAGAGCGGCGGCTGTTCTACGTCGCGATGACCCGCGCGCGCGAGACGCTGATGATCTCAGGGACGTCGAAGAATTTCGCGTCGCGGTTTGTCACCGAAGCGCAGATCGAAACCGCAGCGCACCTGGCTTAGCGCGAGAGAACCGCCTTTGGCTCCGCTCCATCGAGCCTGTCCTCCATTACTGCATCCAGTCGGGCAGCCGCGAGTGCGCCAGCCTCGCGACCAGGCAGTCTGGGCGATAGGCGAAACCGAAGTGCGCTTCGAAGAGATCCGACAGTTCCCTTGGGAGAGTCCCCTGCAAGTCTGCCTTGCCGGGGCCGTCTAGCATGAAGTTCATGGGTTCGGCCGCCCTGATACGCAGTCTCATCTGGAATTGCTGCAGCCATATCATCGTGCTGTAGAACGTTCCGTAAAGCGCGAACAGCAAGAGACTCGGCGGCGCTGCAGTGGCTTGTTGCACTTTCCGGGAGGGAAGCGTCGACCACTGTTCCCGTACCTTGATAACGGGCCCCCTGGACCTGCCGGCCGCGGTCAGGACCGCTTGCGCGAAGTCGCGGCAGTCCGGAGGTCCCAGCAGCGTTCCATCTATCCTTGCGCGGGCAGTCGCCAGATCGACAGTGTCGTCGGCGAACCGGATTCGAATCCGTTCTCCGCACGGATTGAATTCGTCCAATGCCTGACCGATTGCCGCTGCATCGAAGCTGCCATGGTCGACAATTGGCGAATCGGCGGATACGCGCCTGACGGCAGCGAGATCCGGGGAAATCCACATACCCACAACCACACGAAACGCGCCCATAGCGGCCCCCCGGGCTGGTGTTGGATGAAGTAATACTAGTCGAGGCTTAAGATTCTATGAGCGTCTGGGCCGGCGAGAGACTGATGCCTACAATCAACTCGCGAGGCTACTGTAGGAGGAGATGATCATGGGCAACGACCAGGGATATCAGTCGGGTACTGACGAAATCGTGCTGGCTGTCTCACTCGAGCTCGCGGCCAAGAAGTGGAAGGTCGCGCTGCACGACGGCCGGCGCGAGCGGCCAGCCGTCCACACGGTCGACCAGCCGCAGGCCGCAGCGCGCCTGCAAGCCGTGCTGGCGCTGATTGACCAGCACAGGGAAAGGTGGTCCCTGCCAGCGGGCGTACGCATCGTCGTCTGCTACGAAGCCGGCCAGGACGCGTTCTGGATCTGGCGCGCGCTACAGGCCCACAGCATCGAGTGTTACGTCGTGGATCCGGCGAGCATCCCGGTCCAGCGTCACAAGCGGCGTGCGAAGACCGACCGGCTTGACGCGATCAAGCTCGTCGTCAACCTGCGCGCATGGCTGCACGGCGAGCGCGACCGCATGCACGTGGTTCACGTGCCGTCCGCGCAGGATGAAGCGTCGCGCCACCTGATGCGCGAACGCGGGCAGCTGCAGAAGGAAGAGCTGCAGCACCTCGACCGCATGCGCAAGCTGCTGGCCACGCTCGGCTGCTGGGAAGACGTCACCCATCGTGCTTTTGCCGACCGGCTCGCCCGCGACGAGGTGCGGTGTCACGACGGCACGCCCCTGCCGCCGGAACTGCGTGAGCGGCTGCTGCGCGAGTGCGAACGGCGCGCGTTCGTCGCGCAGCAGCTCGCTGTACTCGAAAAGACCCGCCAGGCCAGCGTGCCGGCACCCTCGCGCGCACGCAGCGATGCCCTGGCACGCCTGAAGGGCGTTGGCGAAGTGAGCGCCTCACGCCTCGCGCTCGAACTCTACTGGCGCGATTTCCACAACCGGCGCCAGGTGGGCGCGTGTGTCGGACTGGTGCCGCAGCCGTATGACAGCGGCGAGAGCCAGACCGATCAGGGCATCAGCAAGCAAGGCAACAGGCGCGTACGCGCGCTGCTGGTCGAGATCGCGTGGACCTGGCTGCGCTATCAGCCCGGCAGCGCACTCACCCAGTGGTTCAACCGGCGCACCCAAGGCACAGGGCCCAACCGCCGTGCCCGACGGATCGCGATCGTCGCGGTGGCGCGACGTCTCGCGATCGCGCTTTGGCGCTATCTGAAGGACGGCGTAATACCCGAAGGTGCACAGCTGAAGCCGGCGTAAGCAGCCCCCTAAAGGTTTGGCAGGAAGGAGGAACGGTCAGTCAGGCAACTACGCAAGCACAAACGGTTTGGAGTGGACACGCCCGTGGAAAGTCCTGGTTGCATGTGCAACCGATTTTAAGATGGGGCGTGTTCCCGGACACAACTCCGGCGCAATGCGCATGCAGAATAAGGCTGGCTACCACGCCAGCGGATAGAAGGTGAGTAAGACGTTGGAGTCTTACGCGCGCGATGATCGGCTTCAGACACGAAACAGACTTGGACCATAGTAACAGTTACCAGGAGGGGCCTGCCTCATGATGATCAGGAGTTATCCACCGCCGGCCGGCGTCGTGCTCTAGATGCGACCCGCCGGCCGGCCGTGGATAACTCCTGCACAGCAGTTCACGACGGGCGTGACTTCTTGCTTCTCACAGGCTGTGCCTGCCCCCCCTCAGCCAGCTGCGACTCTAGCGCATGCAGGCCCCGGGGCAGTCTTGCCAACGCCAGCCACACACGTCCTCAAAACAATTCCTTGACAATTTGATGCACATAGAAGGACTTTCCCGGCATTTTTTTGCCGCAATAAGTCTGGCGTGCGAGCGTCGCGGGCGCTGGGCGCTGCCGGCGCGACTACGTCGTCCGGAAAAGAAAAGCCCGCCAAAGCGGGCTTGAATCCATGCATGGAGAACATGGAGGAGACGGAGTAAGTATAAACCCCAAGCCGCCTCCTTGCGCGGCTCGCTTGTGTGGCAGCGCGAAAGCGTTGCTTAGCGCACCGAGCGTCGACTGTGCCGGGTGCCAGAATGCCGCAGCTACGGGGATGGAGAAGTCGGAAAAGCGGCGGCACAGCCGAAAAGAAAACGGGAGCCTTTGGCTCCCGTTTCGCTTCTTGCTCAAAGAGCGTCGCGGTGAAGATTGAGCACGAGCCGGTATTGCGGGTTCTTCATCGGCACCTCAACGGTCTGGCCGTCGGCGAGTTCAACCGGGAGATCCGATGCGGTGTAGCCGTGGACATCGACCACCTCGGAAGTGCAGTCCGCGGTTCCAACCTTACGGATGCCGTCGAGCACGGTGTCGATTGCAGAGACCGAGAGCCGTACCTTCCCGGAATTGACTGACACAGGCTCGATCAGCAGCGAGCGCCCGACGAACTTCTTTTCCGCGCTCAGGCGCATTGCGCCCGCGGTGCCGGAGCAAACCGCGTATCCGACTTCCTTCCCGCTGCGATTCAGGTACGGTGCCGGACCGGTATCGTCGTTAATGATGTGTCGTCCGCTGTCGATCACCTGACCGTCCTTGTACCAGGTAATGTCCAGCGTCTGGACTGTCGTTGCCCCGTGGGCGCTCGCGATTAGGCTTGCTGCGACTGCCGTCGCGAACAACGTTTTGCGTACGAATTGCATATTGGTTCTCCGTTTCAACGTGATGTTTATTCGTTTGATTCATATCCGCGAGGGATGCGGCACAGGGGTGATCAGGGCAATGTGCTGTTCAAAAAAATCAGAGGCTAGGGCAAAGCGACTCCGGTGCGGTGTCTCATCCGGCATTGCCTGCCGGTTGATAAACCGGCCGTCGCTGAGCATGCAGAAGCAGAGCCCGTCGAAGGCGGCTTCCTGTGCTGCGGCTTCCCAGTCGCGGGTGTGGTAACTCACGCTGGTTTTTGAATGAGAGTCACGCCGCAGCGGCGGAGCCGTCCGCGCGTTTGCGTGGCAACACGATAGCCAGCGTCACTGCGAGCCAACTGCTGATCGCTACGCAAAAGAAACCGATAGCTGTGTTGCGCCAAACGCGGCGCGCTGTATTTTCGACGTCCGCGCGAGTCTGCGCAAAGGTGGTTTGCGCGAGCTTTATCCTCTGCTGCAAGGCTTCGGACGAACTCAGGCCGTGTCTTGTCAGTAGCAGCGACCCATCCGGAGCGGGAAGGCTCCGGACGTCACCGCTGAGCTGTGACAGCCTCACCATGTCTACTTCAATGAGGGACGCTCTTGTCAGAGCGGAGCCATTCTCCAGGTAGGCTTCGACCATGTTGATCACCGTGAAGGGCATGGCGATCGAAACGGCTACAGCGACCCACGTGATTGCATCCTTTACCTTCATTTATCCACCTATGTAGCGAGCGTTGCGACCTTTTGCGGCGATTTCCTGCACGGCAGAAAAAATCGTTAGACGACGCGCGCCTTGATTGTCAGCAACAACCCATTGAGTGGGATGGTCATTGCCTGGCCCTGCGACAGGTGGAAGGCGCCGCTTGAGGTGTCGGTGGTTTCGGCGGGGAGCGCTGCCGAAATGACCATTTTGTAGAACGTCAGAATGGATCCGTCAGCTGCAACGGCGGGCGTAACAGACAACATGAAGCCGGAATGCAGCTCGCCGGCTGAACAGCTGGCGGCGTCACAGGCACTGAGGTAGGGAAGCTCTTCTTCAGTTGCCGCGGTAGCCTGTTTCCGGTCGTCAGTCAGGATGGTGAGCGACTTGACGATGTGGCCGCCCCAGGAGAGAGTCACCTGATAAAACACCTGCGCTGGAACAGAGTGCTCGCTGTCTTGGAGGGTGAGAGTTTGCGTGCGCTGGCCAATTGCTGGGCTGTTCGTCGGGATCGGGTCAGCAATGCCTTGTGCAAAAGCACTGGTGGCAAAAGCGGTTAGCAGCAAGGCGAGGGTCTTCTTCATTCGCTTTTCGGCCGTGGATGATAGTAAAGGGCTGGCTTGGCTGGTCGGAGAAAGCAACTGCGAGGTTTATCGGCCTTAGGCCTTCGCGCGCGAGAATTCGGTCACGTTTGATTCGGGGCGCTCTGGCGCGGCCGCAGCCGGGGATGTGGCCGCAAGCACTGGATTCGCGCTCTCGCTGGCTTCCGGTTCGACCGTCAGCATGCGCGCCACACGCTTGAGTGTGCCGTTGAGAGCGGCGCGTGGACCGAGGCGGATCGTGCCGCAGTACATGATGTCGCCCGAGACGTGTCCGTTGATTTCGAGCGTGCCCCGCGCGTGGACGTTGCCGTCGACGCGACCGTCGATGCGCACGTGGTCGCCCTGGACATTGCCCTTGATAAGGCCGCCGTCGCCAACGTGCAGCAGGCCTTGCGTCGAGATGAGGCCGCCGTCTAGCAGGCCGAAATAGCTGACGCCGTGATCAACGATCATGTCGCCGCTGATCGTGCAGCCGGCGGATACGAGGGTGATCGAAAGTTCGTTTTTCATGTCAGGGCTTCCTAGAACATCTTCACTTCGGTGGACCCGGCGCGGCTTTCGGCCGACGGCTTGGCGTCTGAATTGGACTCAGCGTTCTGCTCCGCGCGAGGGCGCGAGATATGGCGGTGCGCAGCGCGGGCCGGTTTGGCTGCTTCGGCGGGCTGTACCGGCTGCGCCGGTTGTGCCGGTTGCGCCATCGGAGCGGGCGCTTGTGCCGCAGCCGCCGGCGGTTGCGTGACTTGTGCGGCCTGTGCGGACTGCGCTTTGGTCTGAGCCGCTGGTGCAGGTTTGGCAACGACAACGGCCTGAGCAGGCGCCGGGTCCGCCCGCGGCGTCGGCTGCGTTGCTGCGGCAGCCGCTTCACGGCTCGCGCCCGCGCGATGGATCGGTGAGACGGCCGCGAGCTGTGCTTCGCTCGACAGCGCGGGCGCGGAAGGCGACGTTACAGGCTGACCGGCGCGCGCCGGGGACCTCAGGGAGTTCCTGAACTGGTCGGCGGTAAGGCCGAGCGAACCGGCGGAAGCAAAGTCGCTGGCGCTCAGGGTGGGTGCGGCGCTGACCGGATGAGCGGGCGTGGCGTCGACTTCCTGAAACGCCGGCTTCTCTGTGGTTTGGGGCGACGCGTCCGACTTCTGTTCGGGCGCTGTTGAGACCGTCGACGCCGAGTGGTGACCCGCCTGAAAATTCCTGTAAAGCGACGCTGCGCCCATTCCGCTCATGGCGACCATAGCTGCAATGGCTAGTCCGATCGCACCTTGTCTGGCACGTGGCGCCACGCCTGCCATGCGAGCATGCATCGCCCGCGACGGGTCGGATTCAGAATGATCGCCCGGCGCCGGCAATGCAGCGATCTGGCGGGGAAGGTCGATGACCATCGAATCCGGGGCGAACTGCGCGTGCAGTCGCTGGATCTCGCGAATGTCCATGAAGATGCCTCTTCTCGTTGTCTGGCTTACAGCCTGCCCGATACCGCCCGATGTCAAGGATGACCTCTCCCGGCGGCGGCGAAGCCAGCGGGGTTCAGTGCGTGTCGTCGTGGTCCGGGAGCAGGACGCCTTCCGGGGTGTAGCGGTCGTTGTCCGGCATGCACAGGATGGGAATCTGCTTGATGCGAGCGGCAGCAGCGTCCAGCGCAGACTTGCGATCGTGTGCCATCACCGAGCGCCCAACGAGGGCTTCCATGGTCTTGCTAAAGAGCTGGTCGTAAATCGTGAGCAGTCGCACGAGGCGCCCCGACATCGGGTGTTTGATTTCGAGCGTCACGCGCTCCGGCTCAAGGCCGGTGCTGCGACCGTGCAGCTTATTGGCCCAGGCGAGTGCCTTGCGGAAAAACGCTTCTGCCGTGTGGAATTCCGCCTCCAGCGCGAGAAGCTTGCCGCCGCGCGCAACGGTCATCTTTGCCGCGCAGAAGTTGTAATCGGATCTCACGAAGGTGCGCGCGAAGTCCGAGTAGTACAGCAACTCGGTTTTGGCCAGCGTCTCGGGATGAATTCGCGCAAGGCGGTCATCGCTCGTCAGACGCTTGATGGGTCGCAGACCGCCCGCGCCCGTTTGGGCAGCAGCGGAAGGGGCAATCAGTCGTTCTGGGTCAGCCGCCTCGGGCTTTTCCGTTTCGAAGCCAGACATAACGTGTTCTCGGTGTATGTGTTCTCTCTCACATAAATTCTCACTGAACACTTAACCGTCAAGGAGGCAAAAGCTATATCAATTTCGTGAGCTTTAAGATGCTCTCTCGGGCAATTTGCCCGGATACTTCAATCCATTCCCCGCGTCTCTGACGCATCGACCTCGACTCCAAGCCCGGAGTCCATCTTCTTTCTCCAAGTCGTGCTCCTGAGCATGCTCCGACCGGATAGCTACCGGTGTGGAAATCTTCTTGTGCTGAGTCTGCCCGCTACAGACTCCCCAATTTCAGCTGTGATACTCGTACCTGGCCCGCATTCTTTGCGCCGGTACATCGTTCGAACCCAGGTTTTCGGGTGTTCTCTCTCCAGAGCCTGATCTGGGTAGAACGATCGAAGTTGGCTGATCCGTGATTCCTGCGGCGGAATGTATTTTCCGAAAAGGGCTGTTGCGCGGCGTGACCATGCTGCGCGAGGACGACTTTACGTCCTCTGACAGAGCGCACCGGTTTCCGGTGCCGCTCCCTGCTCGCCACGTCCCCAGAAGGGACGTGGCGCGTAGGTCACATCTATCCTGATTTCACGAAGCTCGCTCCCTTACCGGAGCGGGCTTTTTTTTCGTCCGTCCATCCCGGATGGGCTTTTCTCAACTGGAGGTGCTTATGTTGTTGCACGACCGCCTCAACGAACGTATCGCTGAGGCCATCAAGCTTCAGCTCGACAACGAGCGTGGCGCTTTGGACACCACGTCCGACGCCTGGCGCAGCCGCTGTGAGGTCGCGAAGGTCGCGATGTTCAGCGATGCGGAGCGCTCTGTCTTTATCCACCATGTCAGCGAACGTCGCGGCAATGTCGCTGCCCGGGAGATGGAATCCCAGGCCACCACGTTGCGTACGAACGCCATCTTCTTTCTCGCAAGGAAACCTTCATGAACGCAGTCGTCCAGATGTTCGACAACGCGCCTCGCAGTCTGGTCGAAGAGCGCGCAATCCGCCCGCCGGTCATCGGTAAGATCAGGCCCGGCATCAAGGTGCTAACGCGCGCTGCGCAGGGCAACCCGAAGGCCGTTGAGATGTACAACGCGATGGTGGCCGCCGGCGACTCATATGAGACGATCGGAAAGGTCATTGAGACAAAACTCAAGCTGCGCAACGCGCTCATCCCGAGAAACGTCGCGCATTTCACTTGCAGACGATCCGACTTTTCAAACCCCGACACGGCAGACGAAATTCTTCGCCTCTATGGTGCGGATCGTGGCGATGGCGTCAAGCTGCATCGATTCCCAGTGATGTTTGCCTTTGACGACTGGCTGCGCAACGTGCCCAACCAGATGGCCGCATACACAACGACCGGCCGCCAGTACTTCTCGGAATATGGTCGCGACGGCAAGCGCTACTGCAAGACCTATGCGCCGGTCGAGCGCGACGAGCGTGCAAAACGGGTGCGGCGGTCTTTCGGTGGACGCCTTGTCATCCAGCGGCAGGACGACGACATTCCCGACGGCCTCTGCGATCCGCATGTGTGCCCGCAGTATCAGGACCGCAAATGCAATCTGAGCGCGAACTTCGTGTTCGCGATTCCCGACGTCAAGGGGCTTGGGCTGATCGAACTTCCGACGAATTCGATTTACGTCCTGCAGAAAGCATATTCCGCTATGCAAACCGTCTCGCTCGCGCGTGGCAGGTTGACCGGCACGCGATTCTGGCTGTCAAAGAAGGAGTTCGACATCACCCGCATAGATGAGAACGGTCAGGCCGTACGTCAGAAGCAGATGTTGACCGTGCTCGATGCCGATATCGATCTCGGCGCGCTACTGGATGCAGGCGACGAGCCGCAACCGGCGCTTGATGCGGCGAACCGGGCGGTTGCCCTGATCGAAGCAGCAGGTAACGTCGAAGTGCTGCCGCAGACGTTTGGGGAAGCCGACGTTGGTGAACCGGAAACGGGCGGGCCGATGCATGGTGAAACTGACAGCGCCGGTGGTGCGGACGTCGAGGGTGGCGGCACGGCCGGGCGACCGGAGCCGGATGAAACCCTTGAAGACAAGCGTCACCGCATGTCGGATTTGCTGAACCGGCTCGGTATGAGTCAGCCGGATCGTCAGCAGGATTTCCGCAGATACGCACACGTCACCTTCGGGCGCGGCTGGGCGGAAAGACCGGCAGACGTCGATCAGATGAACGCACGCCTTACAGCGGCGCTCGATGATCCCGTTGCGTTCGACGATGACATCAAACAGGCAAATAGCTACGTCTAAACCTGACCAGCCCCTTCGGGGCTGGTCATCCTTCTTCTTTCCTCGCGTACGAGAGCCCTTCAGCAAGCGGACTTGCTAAAGCGTTTTCGACCGCGCACATCTGCGCATCGAATTCTTCCGCCATCACGGCGGATCATTTCCCTGTCTTGATGGAGTATCAGCTTCATGTCGAACGATCTGGGCACCCTCACGGGTCTGCAGCAGATGCGTTGCGGCGGTTGTGGTGGTGACCTGTTCAAGGTCTTCACTGCGGATCGGACGCAGCGGATCGTTGTCCAATGTCAGCAGTGTATGAGCACGTCGTTCATCGAACCCGAACCTGCGAAGCTGCAGATCAATTGGGGAGAAGGCGACGGCTGCATGACCGTCTTCTAGGAGCTTCAACCATGCGCAAGATCGCAAACTTCACGCTGTTTTTTGGTGAGCAGGACGCCCTCAGTAACTGGCATCGCTGCCAGTTCGCTTATCACGACGTGAATTTCACGTCCGTTGAACAGTTCATGATGTTCTCCAAGGCCAAGCTTTTCGGCGACGAGGCAGCGGCGGAAGCGATCCTCGCGGCGCGACACCCGAAAGATCAGAAGGCGATCGGACGGGGCGTCAAAGGTTTTGACCTTGCAGCGTGGGAAGCGAAGCGCGAGTCGATCGTCTATGTGGGATGCCGGGAGAAGTTTGCCCAGAATCCCGGATTGCGTTCGCTGCTACTGGCGACCGCGCCGACCGAGCTTGTCGAAGCCAGTCCCTACGACCGCATCTGGGGAGTAGGACTTGGCGAGCGCGACCCGCTGATTCTCGACAAGGCAAACTGGCGGGGCACGAACCTGCTTGGCGTCACGCTGATGAAGGTGCGCGACACGCTGTCCGGATAACCATTTTTCGAACGCGCCGCACGGCGCGAAATCCATTGAGGCTGCCTGCGGGCGGCCTTTTTCTTTTTCAGGAGGCGACGTGAAAATCGCTCACATGTCTGACCTGCATTACTCACCAGAAAACCTCGATGAGGCGGACCGGTGTTTTTCCTTCGCGGTGCGCGACGCCATGAATCGCTGCATGGACGTCGCAGTCATATCGGGCGATTCGACTGACCATCGTCTTGATGCACATGCTCCGGCTCTCAACCGGCTCGCGTGGAACATCAACCACCTGAGTCTGTCCATGCCGGTGTTAATGCTTCAAGGCACGTTCTCGCACGAGCCACCGGGAACGCTTCGCAACTTCGCATTGATGGGCACGAACCACCCGGTATTCATCGCCGAGCGCGTGCAGCAGGTCAGCCTTCTCGAAGGGAAGTTCTTCGGTTCGGCGGGGCCCGTGTTCAACGAAGAGGAGCTGCACAGCGTCCTGACTCTTGGCGCCGATGTCGTGTTCACCTGCCTGCCCTCGATCAACAAGGGGCAGCTGGCGGCCGCGGTCGGTGCGAAGGATGCCGCGACGGGGCTTGAGGCGGTGCTGGGTGATTACCTGGCAGCGGCTGGACGAGTCAATGCACAGCTTCGAGCGGCTGGCATTCGCACGGTCGGTGTGTCGCACGGCACGGTCAACGGTTGCACGACTGAGCATGGCGTCACGATGGCGGGCTTCGATCACGAGTTTTCACTCGGTGCACTGTTCGAGGCCGAATGCGATGCGTTCATGCTCGGCCACATTCACAAGTCGCAGCAGTGGGAACGCGGCGGCCGTGTCGTGGCCTATGCCGGGTCGCCTGGTCGGTTTCACTACGGCGAGGAAGGTGACAAGGGCTATCTCGCGTGGGACGTTGAGACAGGGAGCGCGAGAGCGTTGCTTGTTCCGACGCCGGCGCGCGAGACGATCTGCGTTGACTTCGACGGCCCCCCGGACATGGAGCGACTCGCGGCCATCGCGGCTGACGCAGGCGACAAGTTCGTCCGTGTTCGCTGGCAGGTGGACGAGGAGCATCGCCAATCGGTAGACCGCGACGCGATCGAAGCGCTTTTCGCTGGCGCGTCGGCTCTCAAGCTTGAGCCGCGCATCCTGCCGGTGACCCGATCGCGTTCGCAAGGCATCAGTATCGAGCCGACTGTCGATCGAAAGATTGAACGGTGGGCCGAACACGCGAACGTGGAGGCTGCGCCGATCGTCGAGCGGTACCGGTTGCTTGAGGCTGGATATGCGGAAGCGATTGCTGCTGCGGTGCTGGCCGGCCTGGCCGGTGAAGACGTTGGCGCTGCTGTGGCGCAACCGGTGCCTGAGCCAGTCTCGTCGTCAGGCCAGTTGCCGGTGGACATTCCGCTGGAGCCTGAAAGCGACACGGTGCCTGATGCGACGGTCGAGGTCTTGCCCGCCGCACAGATGTCGTGGCTGGAAGATGATCTGTTTGCAGCGTAGTTTGCTGCCCGAATGCGGGAGAGGCCGGTATGGCTCTCCTGCAGTGGAACAGTAGCCCTGTTCCGATAGCTGTCGCGGCTATCGAAACGAGGTTTCACCGCGTCTCGCGACGCATCGATGTAGTCGTTGCTTCACCTTTCTCAGCAGTTCATTTCTTTTACCCTGGCGGGGAGCGATCCCTACAGGGAGCACTCCGCCTGTTACCTACGGAGTGCAATCATGTTTGGTCTTTACCCTGCTGGATCCGATTGGGCTCGAATCTTCGCCAATGACGATCAGGACATACGCGACGTTCAGAAGTCGCTTGTTGAGCACGCCGGTTTCTCGGCGGCAATTCTTCACCAACCCTTCGGCAAGGACCGTGGGGCCGTCCTGGCGCAGTCTGGCCAGATGCTTGTCCTGAGCGCAACCACGGCGGGAGCGAGTCAGGTCGTCGTTACGCCTGCCGTTGAAATGCAGCACCTGCTCTGGTCATATCACACGGGCATGGCGACGCAGTGGTCCCCGATGGAGATCCGTACCCTGACCGGCTATGCCGGCTGGGACGAGCTTCTTACGTGTGCCCGCCGCGAATTCGCCCGGGCCTGCGAAAAAGTCGAGGCTGCGATCGCAGGCAAGCTTCGGGCGCCTATGGCTGTCGCAGAGAGAGTCGATCCGATGGTCGAGTCTTTCCCCCACGATGACGATGTCGCCTTCTATTCGCGGATGGCAGCAATGTCCGAAGCTGCGGAGGTATCGCCATGCGCCCTCTAAAACTGACGCTCGAAGGCTTCTACGGCGTTCGTGACGGGATGAGGCGCGAAAGCTTCACGCTCGACCTCGAGTCGCTGCCGGAAGGCCTGATTGCGCTTGTCGGCCCCAACGGGGCGGGCAAAACGACGATCATGGACAACCTGCATCCATATCCGATCATGCCGTCACACGCTTCGATGCTGTCGGTCGATGCCTTCTCATACTGGGACCACATCTGTGGAACCAGCGCGCTGAAGGAGCTGGAGTGGGAACACGACGGTATCCGGTACCGCTCGACGTTTTCATTCAGAAAACCCGGCAAGACAGGCAAGGCGGAGTACTACCTTGCCTGGCATGGATCGGACGGCACATGGCACCCCGTTACATTGCCCGACGGTACGGTATCGGACGGCAAGGCGGCGACGTATAACCGCTGTGTCGAAGCGATCAACGGTTCGCTTCAAAGCTTCTTTACCAGCGTCTTCTCCGCGCAGAACCGGCGGCCGCTCGCGTCGTACGGCGCGGGAGAAATCAAGACGCTGCTCGCAGAGATGCTCGGCATTGAACACCTCAAAGCGTTGTCGGCGAAAGCCGGTGATGTCGCGAAGATTCTTGGCCGTGCGCTCGACGAGATACAGACGGATCTGACGGCACTCGCGGGAAAGCGACAGCGTAAAGCGGATGTCGAACGCTCCGTGCTTGCACAAGGCGAGCTTCTGCGCGACACGCGTGCACAACGCGATCTGAAGCTTGAGGAAGCTGCGAAGCTGACTCAGGAGCGTGCGACGCTGGCGGCGAAGGCAGGCGAATCGGCAACTGTCGAGGCGAGGCTGCGGGAGCTGTCGGTTCGCGCGCATGAGCTGGTCAAAGGTGTGCAGTCGCTGGATGGCGATGAGCAGGCAGCATCCGTTCGGACCCAGCAGCGCGTCAACTCGCTGAAGCAGGCGGTGGTGACTCATCAGGCGACGCTTGCCCGCAAGGAAGCGATTCTGGGAGCGGCGGCGAAGCGCGATGAAGCGCAACTTCTGATCGGTCGCGAAGAGGCAAAGCTGGAGCCTCTGCAGCGCATGATTGCGGATCTTGAAGCGAAGCAGGTGAGTCATGCGACGCTTCAGACTGCAATTTCGGGGCTCATGACGCAGGGTCAGACGAAAGCCGCCCACTTCGAGACGTTGACGAAGCAGGCTGCAGTCGTCGATCAGGTGCCGTGCGTGGGGCATGCCATGCATGCCACCTGTCCGCTGCTCAGTCAGGCGCTTCAGGCGAAATCGCAGGCAGAAGAGCAACGTGTGTCGGTGGCCGAACTTCGTGCGCAGTATCGCGAAAAGAAAGCACAGGCCGATCTTCTTGCACCGGTGGTCGCAGAGCTTGCTGCAAAGCGCAGTGAGCTTAATACGGTCGCCCGTACCCTGACTGACGCCAGGCGTGATCTGCAGGCGGCGACTGAACTTGCTGCCAGCAAGCCGCTCCTCGACGCTGCCGCAACGGGTCTTGAGACGGCTAACGCGGAACTGGGAGGCGTTGCGAACGAAGCCGCTGCGCGGTCTGCCCGATACGAGTCCGAGAGGGCCCGTATGACGGCGGAGATGACCAGAATCCAGCAGGAATCGAAGCAGCTTGCAGCCGTCGACGTGACGGCCGCAATTG
>NZ_LR699556.1 GCF_902459535.1 Paraburkholderia dioscoreae | reverse complement strand
GCGCTCCAGGATAGCGCAGTGCGGCACGCTACAGGTTTACGTCAATTTGTAACCAGTGCCCATCGCCTGGCTGACGGGGTACGTGCAGACTAGCCGGCGTGCTCGTAATGTCGGGCAGGATGACGGCGAAGGGCGTCGATATCGATGCCGTCCAGCAGCCAGTGCAACTGCTGCGTTGTCAGCTCGATTACGTCCTCATCGCGTCGCGGCCACACGAAACGGTCTTCCTCGAGCCGGCGCAGCAACAGCCAGAAGCCAGTGCGCTCGTACAGCAGGAGCTTGATCCTGTCGCACTTACGATTGCGGAACGCGTAGACGGCGCCGGCAAGCGGATCCAGCCGCATCGATTCCTCGACCAGAACAGCAAGGGTGTTGATGCCGCACCGGAAATCAACCGGTTCGCGATACAGGTAGACACGCAGGTCGTTGGCGAAGCGCAGCATCACCGGCTCCTCAACGCGTCAATCATCGCCGTGATCAATGCTGGATCCTGCCCACTGCACTCAAGTTCGAGACTCACCCCGTTGGGCAGTCGCGCCACCAGACGCGACGGTGAGGGTGGGAGCGGCGAACCTCGCACGACTTCACGCGGTCTGAGGACCGGCGTCATGCCAGGCGACGAAGGCAGATTTGCGCTTGCCGTCACAGCATCCGGTTCGGCTAACTCCACTACGGGTACGAATTCCGCCGAACCCATGCGGGTCGGCTTCTGCGAGTCTATCTGCGTGACTCGCCTGCGCTCCAGCATGATCCACTTGCGCAGCTGGTTGGCGTTCACGCCAGCCTTGAGTGCGAGGCCTGCCACGGATGCCCCGGGCTTCCCGCACGCCTCGATCAGTCGTCGTTTGCCGTCGGGATCGAAGCAGCGCCGACCGCCTTCATCGATGTGCGTGACTTTGAGAGGGAGAAAATCGAGTTCGTCTGGGGTCATGTTGCGTCCGCAAGTTGAGTGATTGCGGACGCAAGCTTGATCTTCCGACAGCGGACACGCCAGACGGGTAGAAACGATCGCTTACCGTTCAACGACGCCGATTGCCGACAGCAGGCCGATTGCCACAGTGGCATTGACGCCGGTGATGGTCAGCAGCCTGCGCAACCGCTCGTCGCCGATACTGGCTTGCGCCAGGGCCTTGTCGACCTCGTGCAGATCCTCCCCAAGACGGTCCAGCTCCCGCAAGCGTTGCTCGACGCCCAGACGCTCGTCCATCGGCAGCGGTTGGGCCGTGAGTGCGTATTCCACGCCAAACCGAACGCTGATTCCACAGCAAGCCGAGCGTCGATTCCACGGCAAACCGAGCAGGGATTCCACGGCTGCCCGAGCGCGATTTCCACGCGTAACCGAGCAGTAAGCTGGAAGGACAGCGACGCGGGATAACCATGGCACGCTTGACGATTTTGTCGAGCGAGCGAATGTCGAATAAAAGGTTATCCATGCGTCAAATCAAGGAAGTGCTGCGCCTGCGCTTCGTGTGCCAGCGTAGCCAGCGCGAGATCGCAACGACGATCGGCGCATCGAGCGCGACGGTCTGGGACTATCTGGACCGCGCACGGCGCGCGCAACTCGACTTCGACAAGGCGATGACGATGGAGGAGGCAGCGTTGGATGCGCTGCTGTTCCCGCCGCCGCCGTCGTCGAGCAGGGCCAGGCCGGCGCCCAATTGGCCGATGGTGCATCGCGAGCTCGGCAGGAAAGGCGTAACGCTCGACCTGCTGTGGAACGAGTACAAGGCTCAGGAGCCCGAAGGCTACGGCTATAGCTGGTTCTGCAAGCATTACGAGCGATGGGCGGCAGTCTTGCCGGTCACGCTTCGCCAGACGCACACGCCTGGCGAGAAGCTGTTCATTGACTACTCCGGCAACAGGTTGGGCATCGTCGATCCGCACACCGGCGAGATCCGTGAGGCAGAGCTATTCGTCGCGACGCTCGGCGCATCAAACTACACATACGCCGAAGTCACGTGGACCCAGCAGCTTGAGGACTGGATCGGCTCGCATGTGCGCGCCTTGAACTTCATCGGCGGTTGTGTCGAGATCCTGGTGCCCGACAACCTGAGGTCCGGCGTGCACAAGGCCGATTTCTACGATCCGATTCTGAACCGGACCTATGGCGAGATGGCCGCGCATTACTCCGTGGCAATCATCCCGGCGCGCAAACGTCGGCCCCGTGATAAGGCGAAGGTCGAGCAGTCGGTGCTCCTGGCGCAGCGCTGGATTCTGGCACGACTGCGCAACCAGCGGCTGTTCAGCCTCGACGAAGCCAATCGCGCGATCGCCGCGCTGCTCGTCGAACTGAACAGCCGGCCGTTCAAGAAACTGCCTGGCTGCCGCCGCAGCGCCTTCGAGGAGCTTGATCGTCCGGCACTTCGCCCGCTGCCAGAAAGGCCTTACCAGTACGCGCAGTGGAAGGTTGCTCGCGTGGGCATTGATTACCACGTCGAGTTAGGCGAACACTTTTACTCCGTTCCGTACTGCCATGCCCGCGAGCAGGTCGACGTGCGCTACACGAAGACGACCGTCGAGATCTTCCTGCGCGGTCAACGCATTGCCGCGCATGCGAAGAACGAGCGCCGCGGCCATCACACCACGATCGCCGCACACATGCCGCCGAACCATCGGGCCGCGACCACCGAGTGGAATCCGCAACGGCTGATCAACTGGGCCATCGACATCGGTCCGCACACCGCCGCGGTCATCGAACACCTGCTCGGTGGTCGCCAGCATCCACAGCAGGCTTACCGCGCCTGTCTGGGCGTACTGCGCATGGGCAAGGACTACAGCCATGCGCGGCTGGAAGCCGCCTGCCAGCGCGCCATTGATCTGAAAGCGCCGAACTACCGGTTCATCGCCTCGACGCTGAAGAATGGTCTGGAGAGCAAGGCCGACGAGGCCGCCGCCCAAACCGAACTGCCGCTCGCGCACGCCAACGTGCGTGGGCCGTCCTACTACCACTGAAAGGAGATCATGACATGCTGCATCACCCGACCGTCGAGCGGTTGCACGACCTGCGCCTGTTCGGCATGGCCGCGGCGCTGGCCGACCAGCAATCCCAGAACAGCATCGACCAGCTCGGCTTCGAGGAGCGCCTGGGGCTGCTTGTCGAACGTGAAGCAAGCGAACGCCAGTCGCGCCTGCTCACGGCGCGGCTGCGCCGCGCAAAGCTGCGTTTCCCTGACGCGGTGCCCGAAGACATCAACTACCGCGAGCCCCGCGCACTGGATCGCGCGCTACTCGCCCGGGTGCTCACCGGCGAATGGATACGGGCGCACCAGAACGTGATTCTGGTCGCGCCAACCGGGCTCGGCAAAAGCTGGCTTGCATGCGCGCTGGTCAACCAGGCGTGTCGCCAGGGCTTCTCGGCCTGCTATCTGCGCATGCCGAAGTTCAACGAGGAGATGGCCATCGCGCACGGTAGCGGGCGCTACGCGAAGCTGCTCGCGCAGTGGGCCAAGACCGACGTCCTCGTCATGGATGACCTGGCGATGGCACCGCTGTCAGATGCGGCGCGGCGCGATCTGCTCGAAGTACTCGACGACCGGCACGGCCAGCGCTCGGTGATCGTCACCAGCCAGATTCCGGTCGACAGCTGGCACGCTGCCATCGGAGATCCAACTCTCGCAGATGCGATTCTCGATCGGCTGGTTCACAACGCGCATCGCTTCACGCTCTCAGGTGAATCGATGCGAAAACGCCGAAATGGTTTGACCACCGAAGGCGAGAAGGAGTAAAAAAGCTCACCCCGCGTCGCCATGTCCGCAGCGCTCGCTTTGCTGTGGAATGCATGCTCGGTTTCGCCTGGAATGCTTGCTCGCTTTGCCGCGGAACGGCTGTTCGATTTGCGTGGAATAGGCACCGTGAGCCATACGCGTCCCTTCCTGCCGAACAGATCAGTAGCGGGGCACCGCTCGATCAGATGCGCAGCCAGCACCGCATGAACTTCGTTCTTCAGCCTCGTGCGTTGCCGCACGAGTTGTGACCGGCGCGAGACCTGTCGGCGTAGCGCCAGGGTGCTCTCGTCGGGCATCCAGACTTCCGGCAGGAAATGGCTTGCGTACAGTTGGGCCAGCACTGCCGCATCAATCCTGTCCGTCTTGACGCGTGCCTCGGCGATGAGCCGTACCAGCAGTGGATTCGCAATTGCGACACGCGCGACGCGAGGGCGCAGTACGTTGACGATGGCGGCGGTATTGCCCGTCGCTTCGAGCACCACATGATCGGTGCTGCGCAGGCTTGCGGCAAAGCGCTCCAGTTCGTCGCGTCTGAGCCCGGCACGGCCACCAGCATGCAGCACGCCGTCCTCCAGATACGCGATCTCGGCCACGGAGCGCGAAACATCCAGTCCTACGATTCGCATAACCGTTCTCCCATTCAGATGAATGTTGGGAGCCGGTGGGACAGCACGACAACTACGGATTCGCGCTCGCAGCGCAACCGGGCGGGTCGCAGGGGCGGCCAACTACTAACACGAGCTCGCGGCTCATCGTATAACAACGGCCTGCCCACCCGAAGTGCTCCCCGGTGCCCCTTGTCCCGGATGGTCACACCATACGCCAGAAATGCACGGCGCGGGACCGTGAGGCACCGGCTATATCATGCCGGTTACGAATGCCATCGAAAGTGTGAATGCCCAGCTACGCAAGATCGTCAAGACGCGTGGGCACTTCCCGACCGACGAGGCGGCGACCAAACTGCTGTGGCTGGCCTTACGCAATATCACGGCTGACTGGAGCCGCGCGGCGCATGACTGGAAAGCTGCGATGAACCAGTTCGCGATCCTCTACGAAGATCGCTTCACGAGGATTCATTTGTAGAATGCAATTGACGACCTGCCAGACGGCAGGCTTTTATCTGCCTTGCACACAAAAATTCAGACACTCCCTCGGTAGCGGTCGTCCCGCGGCGCCGCATGTCCATGAACAGCATTCCCCCGCACAGCAACCACGTCATCGGTGATGCCGATTTCGGGTGCCAGCACATCCCGGTCGTGCCGCCGGCACGGCGGAGACTCCCCTTATTTCCGTCGCGATCGCGACGCGACCTGAATGCGCCAGACACGCGCAGGGTGCACAATCGCCTGAATCATGAAAGAGGCTTATTTTCAGGGATCTTTCGAGAATGCCCCACCCGAAAGCGACCTGTTTTTACGTAGCTTTTAAAAAATCACGGGCGTCCCATCGCCAAGCCAATAATCGTGTGCTAACGTAAGCCCGACTCTTCGCGTCCCTGACGCAATCGACCTACGATCTGGCGTTGAGCCAGGTCCTATTTTTATGACGCCGGGGTGTCCCGGCCGCAGTCATCGCTTATGGCAAGCGCATCGGATTGATCCGCCCTGCGCAGCCCCCTGAGCGACAATTTTTCCCGAGTGCTTCGGCGGGCTCCCGTAGTCCGCCCATTGAAAACGCACCCATCCCGCATCACGGGTCTTCGCCCGTGCATCACCGTTTAATCCGGCATGGCCCGGGTACACCCATTCCAGCTTCGGCGTCCAACGAGTCGCCCATCTCGCCCATCGCGCGCACGCCCCCCGTTTCGCTGTGTCGACAGCAAATGCATGCGAGCCCCCGCACGATGACTTCACCGCCTTCCGCGACCCGTCCGCCGGGAACGCTCAACGAAGGCAACCACCTGGCTTTTGCGCGTCACTGTTTCGCATTGCGGAGCAGTGACGCGCTGTCGCGCTTCCCTGTCTTCCGCGCCAGTCAAGGCGCTCGTCTCCCGACGTGGTAGTTACGCGCAAGTCAGCGCGTCGAACCGGCCAACCGCGAACGACAAACGACCTGATCGACATGCAGTACCCCGGCCACACAAACCCACCTCCAGGTGGCGGCCACCCCTCCCTAAACGAAGCAGGACCCGGCTCGCTGGAGCGCACCGGCACGACGTAAAACCAGTGAATCACCAACGAACCATTCCAACGAAGATGAGCATGAGCAAGTCCACGTCACCCTCAAACCGGCCGCGATCGATCGAGGCGAAGTTCATGGCCGCGTCGCTCCATAAGGGCGCAGCGACCCTGACCCGGCAGAAGATGCGCACCACTTTTCTGGCGTTCGCTGCGCATGCGAAGCAGCGACGCTATGGGCCGGTCGATCCCGCCACGGTCACCGAGAAACAGCTCCGGAACTACGTGCACGCGCGCATCGAGGTGGGGATCACACCGCGCACCATCCAGAACGAGGTCAGCCATCTGCGCCGCGCGTTGCGCGGCGCCGGACGCGGCGAATGGGCCGATACCGTCACCAACGCGCAGCTCGGCGTGCCTGCCGGCTCGCGCATCGGCACCGGGCGGGTGGTCAATGCGGATGTCCTGGCGCAAGCATTGGCGCGTGCGCCGGCCGACACCCGCGCATGGATCGAGCTTGAACGCTACTTGGGCCTACGGCGCGAGGAGATGATCGAAAGCCATCGAAGCTTGAAACAGTGGGAGGCAGCGCTAGCACGCGGGAAGAGCTTTATCACGATCCGCCATGGCACCAAGGGCGGACGTGTGAGGGATACCGTCATCCCGGCGCCCTACCGTGAACGGGCACTTGCAGCGGTCAGGGCCGCGCTGGCGATAATGACAAAGCGGCAATACCTGGTCGATGCGCCCACCGGTCGCGCGGCCCAGAAGCAGGTTCACGACCGGTTCGCGGCGCTGGGGCTGACGGGCGGAGACTCCGGCCACGCATTGCGCCGTGCCTTCTGCCGTGACAACTACGAGCACTACCTGGGCGAAGGCTACAGCGTGAAAGAAGCGCTCGGACTGTGTTCGCGCGACCTGGGCCATGGCGAGGGCCGGGGCCGCTGGGTCTGGAACAACTACCTGAGGGCGACCTATGAGCAGCAAACCTGAATTCTTGACCTCCCATCGCTTGCCGAAAGGCAGCGTGTGGAAGGAGGTCAAAGCTGAACTGGTTGGTGGGACGTGCCTGGAGGGCCTTCCGGGATCCGCAGGCGCCCTTCCGAGGGTGGAGATATCCTCTGATGCTTTCCACACCTTATGTAGCGGACGGCGGAACTGATAGAAAAGTGTCAGATATCTGACACTTTTTCCAGAAGGTCTAGTAGGGCAACTCGGCGAGCCGGCCGAACTGACAGAAAAGTGCCACTTGTCTGTCAGTTCGGCTATCGGGCGGCATTGGCTCCGCATTGCTGAGAACGGGATGCTTAATGTCCAGATGATGTTATCGGGCTGTACTAAACCGCTCATAAGCTACTACAGGTGCTGCCTGCGCGCGTGCCGCACGCGAAGGATTTCGACCCGGTCTGTCACGCGGTACACGATGATGTAATTCGGTTTCACCACCAGCTCGCGAGTTCCATTGATGCGTCCTGCACGGTAGCGGTTTGGATAGCGCGTCAGCGTGTCGGCTGCGGCCCGGATCGTCTGCGCCAGTTCGACGGCCGCGACGGGGTTGTCCCCGCTGATGTGATCAATGATCGACAGCAGCTGTTCGATCGCCACCGGCAACCATATAACCTCGATGCCAACCGTCATGCACGGGCCTTGCGCTTCGCCTTCTTCTGAACTTCGGCAATCTTCGCATCAAGCCGGCTCATTGCTTCGTCATGCGGCACAAACTGGGTTGTCGGATCATCGGCCTCGGCCAGCGCCTGCAGTACATCGGCCTCATATTCTGCCGCCTCGTCGGCGCGCTGGTGTTTGACCTTCATGTGCGCCGACTGGTCAGGACGCGTCCATGCCTTTGCTTTTGGCGCGCGCGTGTCCCACTCTTCGAGGGCAAAGCGGCCGATGGCCACCCCCAGCTCACGCACAACCTTCAGCGCCTGTCCCGGCTCGCGGAATGTGCGGCGCTCACGGCCGTTGGCCGTCACGAGTTCGACTACGCCGGATTCGCGGGTTTCCAGTTCGATATAGAAAGCGCCGTTCTCGACACGCAGGATGGCAGACAGTACACCGCCCGCCTTGACGGCGGCGCTGGCCTGCGCGACATCGAATGAAACGCGACGCATGATAACTCCCAGACTGCGATACGCTAATCATAAAGTATAATAATTTTATTACACGTAATATAGTATTACGTTGGATTTTGCGGCAGGGTGGACGATAAGCTGGACCGGAAGCCCGGCCGGTTTCGGCTACCCCTGAGACATCTAAGAATGGCTTCGACAACCATCGCGAAGCGCTCCAGTAGCGTGTAGTCATCAAACGCAGCACTGCTGCGGCATAGCTGTCAGCTTGAGGTCGGCGAAGCTGCTTCGTTCCGCCTGATCGGGACAAATCCGACCTGTAGGCCGAAGAGCTTCGCGACGCTGTTGAGCGAGTCGACGGTCGGATTTCCAGTCCCGCGCTCGATATCCTGGATGACCCGGCGGCTGACGCCTCGGTGCGCGGCGAATTCCGCTTGGGTCAGGCCCGTCATCTCGCGCATCGCTTTCATGGCGTCAGGAATGGTCATGTCGCCCCGGCCGATCCTTTCGTAGAAAGCACGGCGCAGGGCGTTCTGCTCTTCACGGGTAGGTCGGTTCCGACGGGGCATGATGAGCCTCTGGCGGTTGAAGGGCTTTCAGTTGTCGGACCTGCGTATCAATGGATTGCGTCAGGAACTCGATGATGTCGTGATCGACGCCCTGCGCGTCCATGATGTCGGGCAGGCGTTCGATCTGCACGGCAAAGCGGCTCAATGCCCGGGCGAGCATTCGGCGCTCATGGTCAGGTACAGGCAGAGCCGCAAGCACGTCGACCCAGTCCGTCAGTTCAACCCGGGTGTCTGGCCGATACCATCTCAGCGCACGTGGAATCAACTCGGGATCGAGGTACATCGGCGCGAAGTCGAACAGGGGTGTGAGCCGGACTTTGCCCTCGACCAGTTGCACGGCTGTATTGCGCGCATGATTGTCCGTGTTGCGCATCGCCAGATTGAGCACGTCCCGCTTGATGAATTCGAGCGTTTCGGCAAATGGATCGGTCACAACCTTGCGGATCCCGGCCACGACCTCGAAGAGGCTCGGACGCAGGTCAAAGCCGGACAGCCCCAGAATAGATGCCACGCTTTCCTGATGGAGGCGCAAAACTTTCCCGTCGCTCGCGATCCGGTCAAAGCGCGGAACCAGCAGAACGTCTCCGTGAAGGATCGGCAAGTCCGCGTGTGTGCGGATACCAAGCGCGGCAGCCACCCGCATGTACGCCGCTTCATTGCGCAGGACCTTGTCGTCGGCCGCGCTGTTCCCGCGCGGCAGTTTCGCGATCAGATGCTGGGTAGCGTCGGCATCGGGCAGGATGGCGTCACCGTGCAGCAGGCCCGCCCGGTCCCGGGTTAGCAGGTATTTCGGCGCCGCACCCTGGACCCCCGTGGTCCCGGTGCCCAGCATCCCGTGCAGGAACATCGTTTCCTTGAATTCCGCGCTGCGCACGACGACGTCGTCGATCGTCAGGCCGGGTAGGCCACGCGCGGCTGGGTGCCGCGCCACGTGCGCCTCAAAATATTCGGCTGCCTCGGCAACCCGGATTCGGCCGACCGGATTGAAGGCACCCGAGCAGATCAGCGGGAAGTCCGCGTCAGGGCCATCCGGCAGTTTCAGCTCGCCCAGCAGGAAGCGACGACCGGCCCCTTGTGGGGCGAGGTCATAGAGGAAGGCGGGTATCGTCGGGCCCGTGCGGAGGTCCATATCGACGGGCTCAGCCAGCGATAGTGGGGCGGCCGTGTGTTCGACGGCGTACATAACCAGATGATTCCACTGACACAGGCGACCGTTGAGTTCGATCTGCGCGCAGTCGACCCAGCGATCGTCCAGGAATATTTGCAGGGTGCAATCCATGAGGCAGCTCCTTGTGCCTCATAAATGTAGCACAATATGGCGATAAATTTCTTATAAGCTTCTTATAAGTGCGTTTTGTCCGAATCAGCAGGCGGATTGCGCCAGAACAGTAGTCGCCCCGTCGCAGAACTGTGGCGTCAGTCACACGTACTCACGCAGCCTACGTCGAAAATCTCGCGCCGCTTTGCCGCCTACTGGATATGAAATTTTTTGCTAGCCTCTCTACAACAACCCCTCTGTTGCCGATAACACGTACCCGAACCGTTTCATTACTAAGGGGCCGAAACGATGGTGTGGCATGTGTATGAAATCGAAAAAAGCGCGTCGAGCATGGAAGGCATGCTGAGCATTAGCGAATGGAAAGCGCGGCTGACCATCGACGCAGATGTGGGAGCCGTGGATCTGGTGGACGCCGAGCTGGTCGATGCGCTGGACGCCGCCGGCGAAGCTGGCTGGCAAGGCGAAGTGCAGGGCGAGCCGCGTATCTTCGTGCTGCCCGCCGAGGAAAATTTCGAGTTCGGCTTTATGTGGACCGGCCTGCAGACGACAATGTGTACGGTGTCACCATTTTTCCGGCGACGGCTCGCTACACTGGCCGATAACAATTTATGGAGCGGGCAATGACCATCGCCGAGCTGATCGATTATCTTCATGCCTTCCCGGCCAATGCCCGCGTCGTGCTGCCACACTTCAACAGCGGCTTCGATGACATCGTGACGGTCTATGCGCTACCAATCCGGCTCGGCACGATCCAATTCGGCAGCGGCGCACATACCGGGCCGGACATGTTTTCCGATATTCCTTTCGAGCCGGACGAAACTGCAATTGTGATCGATTTCGAGGCCGCAACCCGACTTGCCGAGCCCGTCGCCTCTCAACCGGGCAGCGCAGGCGCACCGCGTCGTAGGCTCGGCACACTGGCTGGCTAGATCAGCATGTCGGCCGACTTCGACACGCCGCTCAGGATTGACGAAGCTGTCACGGTCCATCTGCATCTGGACAAGCATCGGCGCAGCCTCGCACTGCACCGGCTCATCGCCGGAAAGATCCGCCGTGACCCGGCGCTGCTCGACCAGGTGCGCGATACCGTTGACCGCAGGATGGCCATACAGCCGCATAACCATGCTGACCCCTATCTCATCGAATGGCGGGTTACGATCAATCAGGGCATCGACACGACAATCGCCCTGATGACCGATCCGGGAGAACATGCAACGGACCTCCGGCAATCGGCGCCGTTTACCGGCATCCTCACGGACGATGAACGGCGCGCGTTTCTTGCCGGATGGCGTGCCCGCAATCCCCGGCCCTGATAGTGCTTTTGGAGAAAACACATGCTGCGCGTGACAATCGAGCTACTGCCCGACGGTGACGCTGAGCTCACCCGCACGCTGGCCGTGATGACGGTTGCCAACGACGACACCGGCACGCCGATGAACGGCCACTATGACGTGGAACTTACGCACATCGAGGCCGACGGCACGACCTTCACGAAAACCGCGCGCGTCGCGGATTTTGATCGCGACAGGCCTGCGGTTGACCTAGTCGCGGCGGCCCTGTCGGTAGTCAACCCGCTCAAGCGCGGCATGGCGAGTTTTGACGATCGACATGAAACAGGCAAAGCCGTTGCAGCATATGACGATGACGAACTGAGGTTGTAATCGATGGCTTTTCAGGACAAATTCCGTGCGCTCATGTTCGGCATCCCGGCCGGGGTGCAGACGATCGAGATCGACGGCGAAAAGGCACTCGCGCTCATGGATGCGCCGCTGGAACTGGAGGAAGCGCTGCGCCGCTGGCTCCAGTCACGGCCCGAGCTCGTGCGCGAGGATTCGCCGCAATACGCGCTGCGCATCGATAGCCGCGAGCGCACGGCTATTCCTTGGGACGTGTGGGAAGAATTTCTGGACTGGATGCAGCTAACGCTTGCTGCCGCCTTCAACAAAGCGGATTAGCGGAGCGGGCAGAGTGTACGTTTTCGCCGACTGCGAATTCACCGATCGATGCCGGACGACCTGCCTGCGGCGATGACAGCTGACAGGACCGGCGCCGGCCGCCATCCTGTTCGCTAACCCTTGATCTGTTGAACGAAACCGACTACCGCGTTTTTCACACGGGCTCACCCACAGCCGACGGTCCTGCAATAGGCATCATCGATCCGCGCGAACGAAAACACGATCAGCGCGATCGGTGCCCGGTCGAGCAATTGCCGTGCTTCAAGCTACTCGAGTACCGGCGTTTTCCCTTTTCTCAGTGTGATGGGCTACCGACCCGGCCGAGTTGTGCGGCACGATCTGGCCGGTTACGAGTCTGTTTGAGCAGGTAACGGATTGCAAAGACGCGATTTTATGCGTGCGCGACATTTGGGATGTCCACTTTAGACATCGTAGCTGACGATATCCATTTTGCTAAAGTCAGCGCGAGTTCTGCCGAAAACATCATCATGAATACACCAAAATCCTCCGAGGCCGCGGTCATCCATGCTGCATTACAAACCCTTACACTCCTCTGCAGGATTCGCGGGATGGAGCCAGCCGATCTCGACGACGTGGTGATCGACGAGCTTCTCAGGAGTTCGTTCGAAGAGTATCTCGGCAGCGGCTCGATTGTCGCCGATACGGCTTTCGCCAAGCGGCCCTAGCGA
Source organism: Paraburkholderia dioscoreae (assembly GCF_902459535.1). NCBI lineage: Bacteria > Pseudomonadati > Pseudomonadota > Betaproteobacteria > Burkholderiales > Burkholderiaceae > Paraburkholderia > Paraburkholderia dioscoreae. The sequence goes on along the minus strand of NZ_LR699556.1, from coordinate 81,205 downwards.
AGGCTTGTCGCGCGGCTGATAGTTTTGGTACGGTGCCGCGTGTCCAGTTATTCAATCTGTGACCGTCACCTCGATCGCCTGGGGCTTGTCCAGCCGGAATTCGCGAACCCGGCCCGCGCGCACATCGAGTAGCAAGCGATCCAGCGTATCCAGATCCTGTAACCTTACGTCAGCCTCGCCAACCCGCAGGTTGTCAATCCCACCTGGTGTTGCGCGGCGAATCCCGAGCAGATAGGCGACAGCGCTCGCCCGCGACAAGAAAAAACGTTCCATCTGGTCGAACCCTCACTTCCGGGGAAAGCATGGTACTGGATGCCCGCGCTCATGTCGAAAGATCGAAGTCCGGACCGGACGGAAACGCATCCCGTGGGCCGGTGCCGATCACGTAACCGGTTTCCATGCGTGCGCCTGATAGTATTTCCCAATCAGGTGGCCATCCCCGGCTTCATCGCTCCATGCTAATGTATGGTCAGCCCAAGTTTTGCAACCTGAATGTGTGACCTGAGATAAAAGGGCTTGCGCAAATGTATCCGGGCTCGAAATGGGCGCGGATTAATAGCGCCCGGCCCTCGATGAGGAGCCGCGCCCGACTGTCCTTTAAAAAGTCGTCAGTCTGCGAGACTGGATTGTTTGTCAGGTTTTCAGTCGGGCCGTGTGCCATTTATCTTCATCACAGATTGGTGGTCGCAAAAGCAGGCAGGTTGAGCTGATCAGGCGGGGCGCGGATGCGCTTGATATTCGCCCCCCCTGGCCAGAATTGCCCACACGATTCTGGCCATTTTGTTGGCCAGCGCGCAGGCAACGACATTGGTGTGACGGCGTCGCAGCAGGTCCTGCACCCATACGCCGAGCGCATCGGTGCGCCTCTGGGCGCAGCGCAGGACGGCACGCGCGCCCTGCACGAGCAAGCTGCGCAGATGTTTATCGCCGCGCTTGGAAATGCCCAGTAGCGTCGCGCGCCCTCCGGTCGAATGCTGTCGTGGCACCAGACCCAGCGAGGCGGCGAAATCGCGGCCTCGCCTGAATCCATGCACGTCACCGGCCATCGCAAGCAGGCTGCTCGCGGTCATCGGGCCGATACCCGGAATGGTAAGCAGTCGCTGGCCGGCTTCGTTCCCGGCCAGCTGACGTTTGAGTTCGGTTTCGAGTTCGACGATTTCGTTGCTGAGTTGGCCGAAGCGATGATACAGACGCAGCAGCAGGGTCACCATCGGCGGCGGCAGCGCATGAGCCGGATCGTCGAGTAGTATGGGCAGGCGCGTGATGGCGACAGATCCGATCGGCAGGCTCACGCCGAACTCCAGCAAAAAGGCATGAATCTGATTACCCGTCGCCGTACGCTCACGCACCAGCGCTTCGCGCATCCGGTGCAAGGCCAGCAGCGTCTGCTGCTCAGGCGTCTTGATGGCGACAAAGCGCATTGATGGACGCGAAGCGGCTTCGCAGATTGCCTCGGCGTCGGCGAAGTCAGTCTTGTTGCCCTTGACGAATGGTTTGACGAACTGGGGGGCAATCAATCTCACCTGATGGCCAAAGCCCTGGAATTTGCGAGCCAGCCAGTGTGCGCCAGCACAGGCTTCCATGGCAACGGTGCAGGCCGCGCAGTTTGCCATCAACGTATACAACTGGGTCCGTGTTGCCTTCTTGCGCCAAACCTCGTGCCCATGAGCGTCTTGCGCATGAAGGAAGAAGCAGTGTTTGCCCAGATCGATACCCACCAACGTCGCGTTTGCCATGATGGCCTCCCGGAAAAGGAAACGGCCCGATCAGCGTACGCCGATCGGGCCGTTTCGGTCAGGCTGACCATCTCATTAAGTCTGGCAACGTCAGTTACATTGTCCCTAAACGCCGATCCTCTCCACCTCGACGAGACTGATGTCGTCCCGTCGGGTCGCACAGCGGTGTGGGGCGCGTCGGAGCATGGTTGGCCCCTCTCCTCGCAACGCGCTTGCCTCGGCGTGAACGCGCTCTGCTAGTCGATCGCCACGACAATGGAAGCCGCTTTCTTGTGCTATTTTTCGTGCATTCAAATTTTGAGGAACCAAGAATGGCTATCGTAATAACTGCCTCCCAAGCGGCGGCGTTGCTCCCGCTGGCCCGTAGCGCCCTGCTTCGCGCCATTATGGAGCTGGAGAAAGCTGGTCACACGGACCTTGAAGACGAGCAGCGGGAGCAGAATTTGCACACGATCGTGCATGAATGGCAAGAGATCGTTGAAGTCCTCAGTAAGGAATAAGACTCCAGACACCATCTGCCCGGTGGCAGGCGAGGCGCCTGCGTCATCCTGCCATCAATCGCTGGTTCGTGGAGGCGTTGGTCGATTCAGTCGCAGGCCGTACGCAGATACTGCCTGGTGGCTGCCGCGCGACGCAGGGCCTCCTGGTATTCCGTGTTTAACTCTTCTTTACCGGTTGCCGCTAGAGTCAGCACCGATTCGTCAAGTGCCTGAATGCGGCGAATGATATTTCGCGTCTCATCCTCAACGTCGCCCGTCAGCGACATGAGCAACGGCGAGCGCTCTTCGGTACGCCGGGCGGCTTCCGGCCAGTCGGCCAGCTGCGCGGCGTGTTCAATTGCTTCGGACAGTTTAAGCAAGCGTTCGATCAGTTCACGCGATTCCATTCCAAGCTCCTCCCTTCATGCTCAGCTCTTGCCATTCGCCAATGCGCCGGCACTATTCGTGCCGCCGAATAACTGGGTCAGGTATTGCGAGTTGTTGTTCATCGTTGCCATCAGGGTGTTGAGGGCGGTGAACTGCGCCTGATACTGGCTCGTCAGCTGGGCGGTGTAGGCGGCGAGAGTGGTTTGCTGCGAGGCAATGCTGGTGAGGTCGGCATTGATCGCGGTTGTTTCGGTATCCATGATACCGCCGGTCTGCGTGAAGTTCGTGATGCTGTTGTTCAACTGGGCAGCAACGCCGTTGGTCGAGTTGAACAACGAGGCAACGGTCGCCGGCGAGTTTGTCAGCGCGTTATTCAGCGCAGTGCTGTCGGTTGTCATGGAACCATCGGCGTTCAACGTGATGCCGATCGATGCGAGCGTCACAGCGACATTACCGTTCTTCACGCCGCCACTCACTATGCTCGCAAGCGAGTTCTCGATTGTGTTAGTCATCGAGTCTCCTAGCAGCGGGCCAGCTTGCGAACCTTGGGCCTGCGTACTGTCGAACGACGTGAGCGTACCCATCGTCGTCACCAGCGTGTTGTACAGGCTGACGAAGTTGGTGATGGCCGTGGCCTGCGAGGTTGTGTCGGATGCGATGGTCAGTGTCTGCGCATTACCCGTGATCGTGCCAGATGAAGACGTGGTGCCGAGCGCGGCGGCGGTCAGGTTCAGGGTGACGCCAGCAATCGCTGTCGTTGAAGAATTGGTGGAACTGCTGACCGGCGTTCCATCCACAGTGAAGAGCGCATCTTGCGCGGACTGCGGTTGTTTCCACGCACCGCCACCAGTCGAAGTAACCGCGGAAGTTGTGACCATGCTGCCGAGGCTAGACAATCCCTGATCGTTCGCTACGCCGCTCGTGGTTATGCTGATCGAATTTGAACTACCATTTGAGGAGGTCACGACGAGCTGCTGTGAACCACTTGACGAGGAAACGACGTTCGCTGTCACGCCCAGATCAGCGTTCGTGATCGCATCGGCGATCTTTTGCAGAGTATTGTTGGTGCCGTCGATGGTGAGGTTCGTCGACTTGCCGCCAACGGATATCGTCATCGTGCCGGTACCTAGGGCCTGGGACGCCTGGGACGAACTGAACGTGCCTGATGTAAGCACGGGTGACGATGTCACACCAAGGCTCGACAGTCCTGCGTCGCTTGACGAAATGCTGATCGTGTTTGCTGCACCCGTTGACGCCGAACGCAGCACGAGGTGTGCACCGTCCGTACCAGTGACGACGGTGGCCGAGACACCCGGATTATTGGCCGCGGAGTTGATCGCCGAGGCAATCCCGCTCAATGTGTTGTTCGTCGAGTCGATTGTGACGCTCATCGGCTGGCCGCCGAGTGAGACATTCAAAGTACCGGTACCGACAGGCGCAGTGGCGCTGAAGGCACTCGATGAAATCGTCTGCGCCTGCGCGATTTGCGAGACTGCGATCGCATAGCTTCCTGCTACAGCGCCTACGCCAGCGGTTGCGCTGAGGCCCGAGCCGCTCGCGGTCGCGGTATAGGACGCAAGCGTTTTGCCGTTCGCGAGGTTGGTCAGGCTGGCTTGCAGTGCCGACAGTGCGGCCTTGAGCGTGCCGACTGCGGAGATCTTGGTGTTGTCGGCGGTTTGCTGCGCCGTCAATGCCGACAGTTGCCCAGCCGTCTTCGAGTTGACAAGCGCTGTGACCAGCGATGAAACATCAAGCGACGAGTTGCCGGTGGAGCCGCTGATAATCGACTGCGCTGCTTGCTGAAGCGCAGCATTGTTGGCTGCGGTTGTGGCGGCGGCTGATGCCGTCGAGACGGTTGACATGGAGCGGCTCCGTGCGTCGGTAAGTCATTAAGACGTAGGTGTTTGTTCAGAATGCAGTGCGGGAGGCTGTGCCTCCCGTGAAACCCGAACTATCGCATACGCGCCACGCAATGCGCGCGGCGCGTATGTTTTTACTGCGTGAAGCCTTACTGCAGGAGCTTCAGAACCTGCTGGGGCAGCGAGTTCGCTTGTGCCAGCACCGAGATACCGGCCTGTTGCAACACCTGTGCCTTGCTCAGATTCGCCGTTTCCTGCGCGAAGTTCGCGTCGGTGATGTTCGACTGTGCTTGCGACAGGTCGGTCGACTCAGCCTGCTGCGTCGTCGAGATTGCCGTGAAGCGGTTCTGCGCCGCACCCAGTGTTGCCTGGATGTTGTTCACCGTATTCAGTGCGTTGTCGATCGACTCGATCGCCGAGTTTGCACCGGTGGTCGTGCTGATGTTGATGTTTGCGACAGTGCCCGGATTGTTGTTCGAATCGATCTGGGCAAATGCGGCGAGAGCTGGGCTGGAAGTAGGCGCCGTGCCTGCAAAAACGAAACTATCGTTCGTCGTGGACCCGTCACCGGCAGTGACCGTGATAAGCGAGCCGGCCGCGCCAACCAAGCTAGACGAAATCGCATTGCCGTTTTGGTCAAGAAAATTCAAGTGGCCGGCAGTCCCTTCTTGCACAGTGATCGACGTGATCGCGCCAGCCGATCCGGCAGCGACTGCGGCACCGGAATTCGGATCAAGGCTCAGGCCGGTCAGGGTTCCGATGGTCGAACCAGCGGAGATGGACCCGAAGGTAGCACCGCTACTTGCGAGCGAAATCGCCGTCGCCTGCGCCGTCGAACTCGTGAGCGCCAGTTTGTTGCCCGCACCACCCGTCCCGGCAGTAATAGTGAACAAACTGCCGGCAGTTGTCGTGTTTCCTACCAGCCCACTAGCCAGCGCGTTACCGGACTGGTCAGCGAACGTGAAGCCTCCAGACCCATCTGTCTTGACGGTAATTGATGTAATCGCGCCTGCCGTACCTGCCGCAACGTCAGCGCCGGTTTTGGCATCGATGCTGATGCCCGTAATCGTACCGATCGTCGTGCCGGTTCCAACTGGATAATTGGTAACGTTGTTTGCGCTGCTGATTGCTGAAACCTGATTCGTTACGTCAAGTGCGCTTGTGCCACTTGCGTTCGTCGTGATGTTCAGCGAACCACCAACACCGGTCGAATTGCCAAACAGTGCCTTGGTCGCGGTAGACGTGAGCGCTTGGTTATTCTGGTCGGTATAGGTGAAACCACCCTTGCCATCCGACAGAACGTTGATGGACGTGACCTGATAGCCCGTCGACGTCTGCGCGTTGTATGTGCCACCCGTTGCCGAGTCCACGTTGACATTCGCAATCGTACCGAGGCTTGTGCCAGCACCAACCAGACCCTTGCCGAGAGCGGTCGACGACACGTTTTGCGTCAGGTTCAGGTTGATTGTCTGGCCGACATTTGCGCCGACCTGGAAGCTCACATTGCCAGCCGAACCATCCAGCACGTTCTTGCCATTGTAAGTCGTTTGCGAAGCGATACGGTTCACTTCAGCAATCTGTTGCGACACTTCCTGTTGCAGTGCCGCCTGGTTGTCCGCCGTCAGGCCGCCATTCGACGCCTGCACGGCAAGCTGACGAATCCGTTGCAGGCTCGATGTAATTTGCGCGAGGCCACTTGATGCCGTCTGGATCATTGAGACGCCGTCGTTTGCGTTCGAGACCCCCTGGTTCAGGCCGTTGATCTGCGATTGCATGCCGGTCGAGATTGCCAGACCGGCCGCGTCGTCCGCCGCGCTGTTGATGCGCTTGCCCGACGACAGACGCGTGATGGCTTGCGAAAGAGCGCTTTGCGAGCCCGCGAGGTTTTGCTGTGCAACCAGCGAGTTGATATTGCTATTGATTCCGAGCATGGAAAATCTCCTGTATAGGCGTTGAGCCTTACATGCCACATTGGCATCGGCGGAAGCATTTCACTGCTAGCCACCTCAGTAGGAGATGTCGGCCTCAGATCACGAAACTTTAGATTTCATCGGATAAACCAACATCAAAAATGGAAGCAGACCAGTAGTCGGTTCGTCATGCGATCTGCACGGGAGCTTTGTCAAGGTCTAGCCGGTCTCCGACAATGCCGTCAGCAATAACCGTTACATCGAATAACTGTATCCATCAGCCCGCTGCAGCACAACGCAGTACCGATGGTGGATCCCAGTAACCGGTCCGTCTGGCTTGTGCACATCAAAATAACCGCGCGAACGGACCGCCACTCGCCCCGTATGGATACCAGCTTTCTTGCCGGTCGGGACGGTCGCGCGAACGCGATCACCGGTCTGAACGTTATGTATGCGCTTGTTGCGCATCAGATGGGCGCGGGGGAAGCCATGCGCGTTCACAAGTGTTCGCTGGTATCGGCCTCGGCCCGTACACTTGATCTTGATGACGGGAATACGCCAGCAGACGACAGCCGTGACTGCGCCCACACATACCGCATCCAGAGCCTGCGACTTGGGAAGGGCAAAGCGTGTACGGTTCCATTTCGTGCGGCCGCCGCTGGCCAGTTCGACAGGGAGCCCCGTCGTTGCCAGGAATTGCGCGATGGCCGAACGTGCACCGTCTACAGCCGCGCGATCTCTCTGCGGCGCTTTTGTCCAATTCCGCAGCCGCTCAAGCCGCGCCCGATCGGTGACGAACTCGCTGATGTCACGTCCAGCCCGCCGCGCGATGCAGGAAGTACAGGCCAGGATCAAACCGGATATATCCCTTGCCGGTTCGCCTGCCGTGCGAAGATCGATCGGGTCAATCTGCACATGTTGGCGATCGGAATCGCAATAGACGCATTGATGTCCCCACTTATCCAGGAGATACGCGCGTATCTCCTGGGCGGCGATTTCAGCATGCTCCTGATTGTCGGAGACTCTTTCGTCACCTTCTACCGCCGCGAGATCGTAACGCACCAGTTCGCTAGCAAGTCCGCTCACTGGTGCCCAACGGATAAAACGCCTCACCCAGGATTTCGTCGTGTCAATCCGATGCCTCAGGCTGGGTGGAAGCCAACCATTTGTTCGTGCGGGATTGGCATAGTGCGGGGCCCGGTACCGCAGATTAGCGCTGCGCCTGCGTCGGCGGAAGTTGCTGCGGGAAGATAGGCCCTCGCTGATCTGACGTCCCCGATGTATCAGTTCAAACAGATTAAGAACGGCGGTCGACTCGCCATCCTCGCGCACCAAGGCGAGTCCGGTTATCTTGCTCCCAGACTCAATTTTAATGCGCACCGGCTGCAGTGTGCTTTCCTCGATGAGCCGGTCGGTAAGACGAATGACAAACGGCATCAGGCGATGAACGCGTGCGCGCTGACGCTCAAGCATCAGCCGAGCCCGTTTCTCCGAACACGGCATTAATGGTCTACCGCGTCGATCCAGTACGAATACCGCCATGTGTTTCTCAATTGTCCCTTACGGAACCTTGTTACGGGAGCCACCTAGGCTCCGCTCCCCTCGCCAATGTTGTACAGCAGCGTTACCCTGCGACCCGTTTCGTGCTTGCTCGAAGCGTGTCTACTGCCGCAGGTTCCAGTGTCCGCAACTGAGGAAGCATCGCGGAGTGGGTCTTGAACTTCTGCACAACGTAGCCCCTTGCGGGGCTCTGGCTGGTCAACCTCAGGCTTTTTCGAGCCTCAGCCGTTAGGCCGGAGCGATTGACTGCTGGCCGCCTCATCTTAGGATTTCGGCAAAACCAAAGCGAACTTGAGGGTCTTGTCCAAGATTAACATTCTTGGCGAATCGCTCCCCTGACAGTTGCATCAGATTGACATAACAGCTGGTCCCGCTCGGCAGGCTCATGTGACCTGATCTGGACGAAAAAAAACCGACCGGGTTAGGGTCGGCGAAGGATTCTGGCCATTCCGAGGGCCTCGCCAGAACCTGAGAGGGTCGCATTATGCCGCACTGTGCCGCAGATGGCACAGCAAAAGGCTATCCGCTCTTCAGTACGCAGGGGATCGCCATGTGTCGGGCAACCAGCAGCGCAGCACGCCGGAGGCAAGCCCGGCTACCCAACCTGGCACCACCTCCGCCCGGATGCTGGCAGAGAACCATGTCCTCTCACAAGAACATGGTCGCCCTTACGGGCAGGTTACGTTGTCCGGGTGGCTTCACACAGGGTCGTTACCAACCCTGCATGCACCCGTAGGTTACGGCTGATGGAGCAGCCGGTTTCTCTACCCCCGTGATGGCGGGTTAAACAATCAATTGCGCGACCTCACGTCGCAACGGGCCTATCCGTTTAGCACCTGTCTATTCCCCGATGGCGCCTTGACGACGAACATCCATAACAAAGGGATGTAACCGGCCATTCACCGTTTTGGTCAGAGCCTCTCAGCAGCTTTGGCTCCTCGAAGCTAACGAGGTTTGCAACAGTTCACTTACGTTGTGCATGCGGAACTTGCCTGGCCCCGACACCGCGCGGCTGCTGGCAGTGTCGATTCCTTCCCGGTCACCCGAGTGATTCGCCCGTAGGGCGGGTACGTTGTCCCCGAAGCTTCGAACCCGACCGTTACCAGTCGCGCACGTCCGGGTAGGCAACTGCTGGTCGTACAGCAGGTCACGGCTTCAAACTCCGATATTCAGGTTGTTGAATGTGACAAGGCAGAGAAGAGCTTTGCCATCCACTGCATTGCCGATTTACGTCCGGCGGACGGCGACACGCGTCGCACTAAGGCTTGTTAGACAACGCGGCCGCGACCCTGCTGCGCCATGTATTCACCGGCATAACCCCTTTGGCATCCCAATTATCGGACGAGTTGCTGTTATTTTCCAACTGCGCTTCATTGAACTGCCAGACAATGACCTTGGGCTTATTCCGGGAGAAGTCCGGACTCTCCACCGCGTCGAGGAAAGTCTTCCACGGGCCAATATTGCCAGGGTTCCAGGTGAGCCCGACCGGCTGGCCGATTGCATTGGAAAGCTTCTGTGGATAACCGAGGTAAGGTTGCACAAAGCTGTTGCCCACCACCTGCACCTGAGACGGTGCGCTATCCAGCAAGCCGGCGCTTGCGTCAGGTTGCTTGCGCACCGTATAGGTGTCACGGCCGATACGCTTGCGGTCTTCAGGGGACATGAAGTTCGTGGCGAGATCACCGTAGCGGCGGTCGTTTGTCCATTCGCCCAGCTCCGTACCCGTTCCGAAAGGGGGCAGCTCAAACTTGCTGCGGATCACTTTGGCGGTTTCGTCAGCAGAGGCTTCCGCGGCCCAAGCCGTCCAGTGATAGTCCGCGCGATAGAAAGCCGTCTGCCTGTCGTGTTCTACCGCCCGCAAAACCTCCTTGTCGTCGAACGTGGCAATGTCTGCCGCGGACAGCATGCCAAGCACGTCGACATAGCGCGACTTGATTTCCGGCGACAATGACAGACCAGCGGGAAGACGCTGCGGATAGAACGGCGCCTTGGCCGGCACTACCATCACCACGAGGCCGATATGCTTCGCAGCGAGGGCGTCCCTGGTCTCCTCGATCACCTTGATGTTCGAGACGAGCTGCGCGCGGTCGACCTTGTCGGTATGCTCCCAGCCAGGAAACAACCAGCCGTCCTGCCCTTCAATCACGGACGAAGCTGCATTTCCGGGGGTGGCCTGTAGCGCTACGCCGAGCGCGCCCAGTCCTACTGCGTATTTCAACAACCGGCTGGTTCGCTTGTTCAGGAGATTAAATGTTGTCAACGTGAATATCATGGTTGTGCGAGGTAGTTGTTCTCTTCGTCCGTCAGCGGTTGATACAGGGAACGGAGCGGCCATTCCCAGATCATCAGCTTGATGCCGTCGAGGCGCTCGGGATGGTGTTTCAGCAATTCCAGAACGCTGCCAGCAAATCCACTGCCCAAGCGGCTTTGCTGGGCAATCTCCTGCTTCATGCCGAGTTGAAGATAATCGATGAAGCCGGAATTAAGCGAGTACGATGAGCCGGCCAGCATGACTACGGGCGCCGCCACATTGTCGAGCAGGCTGCCGCTGCGGTGTATCACCAGTTGTACTTCATGATCGGTATCGACCGGCGGAGCGAACGGCGGTGTGTTCCTGTCGATGCCCGCCAGCCGCATCAAATCGCCGCTACGTGCATGCGTGGCGACGGCGCTCTGCAGTTCCATGCTGCTGTCGCCGGGTGGCGCAAATGCCCGCGCTATCACCGCCACCCGCTGCGCGGCAAAGCTCGCGCCGGCGCGATTCCAGTGGCTGTCGGTACGCCAGTAGCCAGGGGCGATCCAGCCGCTATGCAGATCTACCTGATGCAGCGCCAGCCCCTCACTCGCTTGCTGCCAGGCTGCGCGGCGCCCCCGTGCCTGGCGCGACACTGTCAACCCGCACAACTCGCCGGCGGCCTGTTCAACTTTGTCAGGCACCGCCACCGTCACGAGTTCGATACCCCGGTGCTCGAAGTCGGCCTGCAGCTTGCGCGTAAGTTCAACGCGCCGCAGCAGGTTACGCTCGCCACCCGGCGTTTCGACCACCTCCTCGGTCAGGAACAGCCAGCCGGGGCAACCGCTGCGCACCTGCGGATCCGGGTCGCCGGTGACGGCGAAGAGTAGGCCATTTAAGACGCGATTGATGTGGGCGTCGGGCGGCGCCGCCTGCGCCACACGCTCATCCAGCGCCTGGGTCACGCCGCCGTCGAGCCATGACGACGACGTGACCGTATGCGTGAACAACTGCCCCGCCTTGCTCAAACGCCAAAGCAAAGCAGCGCCGCCGCACAGGATGATGATCACGAAAGCAATGGTGTTGATCTTGCGAATCATGATCAGAACTGGAAATAGAGAAATGGAACCACGGTGCGCCCTTGCAACACCCACAACGCCACCAGCCATAGCGGCACCGTCAGATAGCGCAGCAGTGCGCGACTGCACGCAGTGCACTTCTGACTGCGCGCCCACAGCAGCGGCAGATACACGAGCAGGACGCCGATCAACAGGCAGGCGAGCTGGTTCGGCCGGAGCGCGGCGGCAAAGGCGCTGGAAAGCTGCCAGCCGTTCTGTCCGCTCAAGGCGAGGAGCATTGTCGATACTTCTGTCCACGTTTGGGCTCTGAACAGCAGCCAGCCGAGCATGACGAACAGCAGGGTCAACGCATGGCCAAACCAGAATGGCAGCCTAGGGCCGCCCCGCGTGCGCCACAGTCGTTCGGTCACGAGTCCGAGGCCGTGCCACAGCCCCCACACCATAAACGTCCAGCTGGCGCCGTGCCATAAGCCGCCCAGCGCCATCGTGATCATCAGGTTGATGCAACCGCGCGACAGGCTTTGGCGATTGCCGCCCAACGGAATGTACAGATAGTCACGCAGCCAGCTCGACAGGCTGATGTGCCATCGCCGCCAGAACTCCGACAATGCACCACTCAAATAAGGCGTGTCGAAGTTTTCCGGGAATTTCAAGCCGACGATCAAACCCAGCCCGATCGCCATGCTGCTGTACGCGGAAAAATCGAAGTAAAGCTGCAGCGTATAGGCGAGCACGGTGAGCGCCGCATCAGCGGCACTCGGCGAAGCCAGCTGATAGCCGCTGCCGACCAGCGGCGCCAGCGTATCAGCCAGCAGGATTTTCTGCGCGAACCCATGCATGAAGCGCTCGACGCCGATCGCAAACTCGGTTCGATGGAACGAACGCATTTGCAGGCGTTCAGCGACCCATTTGTAGCGAACCACCGGCCCCGCCACGAGGTGTCCAAACATCGACTGATATGTGGCGTAGTTGACGAAGCTTGGTTCGGCCGGCACGGTTCCGCGATAGACGTCGACTGAATAGGAGATCGCGCCGAACACGAAAAACGACAGGCCGATCGGCAGCAGCACCGCTTGCCATCCGCTTGGCGAGGCGCCCATCCATTGCAACGTCCCGGCCAGCATGTTGGCGTATTTGAACCAGATCAGCGCGAGCAGTGGCCAGCCGATCGCGACCAGCAACGCGTAGCGGCGTTGCCGCCCTTGCGCCCTCTCGATCCAGCGGCCGGTGCACCACGACCAGACTGCGATTGACACGATCAACGGCAGGAAGTCCAGGCGCCACCAGGCGTAAAAAATCCAGCTGAACGCAAGGATGGCCAGATTTCGCCAGCGCATCCCCACTGCCGCGTAGGCCAGCAGGAACAGCGGCAGAAACAGGAATACGAAACTGATGCTGGCAAAAACCATATGAACTCGGGTTAGTGCGCGCCGGAATAAGCTTCGGTGGCGTCCACCTGGGTCACGAGGCGCGGGCTCGCCTTATCGCCGAGCAGGAACACACTCGCGTGGTCGCCAGACTTAAGTAAGGGCAAGGCCGCCGGCTCGGAGACCGCGGCGCCGTCACAGCGCCCAACGAGGTGCGCCTGCACCGGATTGATCGCGCGTTTGCGACTGTCGCCGGTGTTGACGTGATCGAATACTGTCGCGCCGTCCTGAATTGCTAGCGCGCCGTTGCACTCGCGCGCGACATTGTAGAAACGCAGTTCCGCCTTCAGGTCGTCGCGATCGTTGGTGGCGTCGGCGATCACTTGCGGCTGATCGGCGCCGGTCAGCACCATGGTATTGAAGGTACCCGGCTTCACCTTGAAGTGCTTGAGGGGATGACCGTCGACATTGATCGCCACCTCGAGCGATGCGTCGACCACGCGATAGTCGGTCACGACCCGGCGTTTCGGATCGAGCGCATCGCGCTTGCCGGCGAACTCAACATTGACCGCTTTGGCGGACGGGTTCACCACTCGCAGATAGCTCGAACCGGCCGGTGCCTGCGGCGCATACAGCCGCGCGATTTCCTGTGCCGCTACCGGCGGGCTCAGGCTGAATGACACGGCGGCGCCCACGGTACAAGCCGCACGAATATAAAGAGTCTGGATTTTCATCATGGCTGCCGCTTATCAATAGTTGAAGACACTGCGAATGAACCACCCCTTGGCGCGCTCGTCGCCGGCCACCTTGAGCCGATATTGCAGCGACAGATCGAAAGACGACTGCGGCGCGTGATAGCGATCCTCGCGGAACCAGTGGCGCAGATTCACGCCCACGCCGGCGCCGACCGCCCAAGGTCGCGAGTAGGCGTTGTTGTAGTCCGCGCCGAAGACCGCATGCGGAAACAGCACCGTATGGCCGAGCCAAGCTTCGGGAAGACGGAAACTGCGGCCGCTCTGCCATTCGGACGTGAAGTAGTAGGTCTGCGCCCGCAGGTAGTAGCCGGTTTCAGCGTAGATCTGCAGGGTATTCCAGCTCGGCAAGTCGACGCGCAGATCCGTGCCCGTCCCATACGAGTAGCCGAGGCGCGGCAACCAGTCGCTTTGCGCGGCCGAGCCGATCGCCTGTTGCCGCTCGAACGCGATGATGACGTTTTGCGAGGCCAGTGGCTTCCAGCGCACCCCGAAGGCCGACAACAGACTCGGCAAGCCGGTCGGCGATTTGCCGGAGAAGGTGTCGCCAGTCACCGTATTGGTGGACGTGGTCGGCGCGCTGTACACGTTGTCGATCAGACGCGCATACAGATCGACGTAGGAGCCGTCGTGATCGAGCGCGGGCGGCCGCCAGTAAGCTTCGGTGCCGATCTGCAGGTTGTCGCCGACCAGTGCCGACTGATTCTGCCCCGCCTGCATATTGTTGCTGCCACGATAACTGAGCGATACGTAAGCGCCCCACTGCCGTTCCAGTTCGCTGACTGCACGACGGGTTTCGTAGAGACTCTGCGGCGGCAGGTCCAGGGAGCCGTCGGCCGCGGCATCGATGCTGCGCTTGAAATAGTTGACCGCAACCAGCCGCTGGTCGGCGTTGATGGCGGCGAAGCCGGCATCCTGCAACGCCCGCGGCGGCAGCTTGCCGGCCGCGTCCATCTGCTGGAAAGTCTGCAGCGCAAGCGCCGAAGCGTCCGACATCGACGCGAGATAGGCGAAGCTGAGATCCGGCACCGGGTCTTTCAGACTCGCCGTCACGCGTTGCGCTTCGTCGTTCCGACCGTTTGCCTGCAGCGCTTGCACCAACACGCGGCGGTACTGTTCGTTTTTCGGCGATGCGGCGCTGAGGTCCCGTGCAAGCGAAAGCGCAGTCGCGTTTTCCTTTCTGCCGAGCGCTTTGTAAATCGCTTCGATCATCGCGTTGGACGCGTTGTCCGCAGCCCTCGCCGTACACGCGGTGCCGTACGGCGTTTCGCGGCAATCGAGGAATGGCGCCTGCAATCTCGGGTGGCCCGAATGGCGCGCGTAAAACGTCATCAGACTGCGCCGCCACGCAGCTTCTTCGTCGCTAGCAGGCAAAGTGTGCAGCGTGTCGCCGGCGAACTTCGTGTCGCCGGCCGCCATCGCGGCGTCGACGACATACAGACGAAGGTTGTGCAGATCGTCGTCGCTCAGCGTGTCGTTCTTCAACGCATTGCCGTAATCGACGCGGGCGGCGGCGTACTTCCCTTGCATCTGCCGCAGGTAGCCGCGCAGCAGGACCGGCACCGCGTCTTCGTCATCGACATGCATTGCTTCACTGGCGGCGGCTTCGGCCACGGCGTACTGCTGTTTGCGGTCCAGCGCTTCGATCTGCAGCAGGCGGTACGGCATCACATCCGGCGCATAGACGATCGCTCGGGCTATCTCCTTCTGCGCAAGATCCGGATCGTTGTCCGCCATCGCCCGGTAAGCGGCGGCGGCCGGTTGCTGCGCGAGTTGCCGGCGCACCGAGTCACGCCTGCCCTCCAGCTCCCGATTGGCGCCGCCGATCTTCAAGGCCAGTTGAAACAGGTCGAGGGCGTCCTGCTGACGATTCTCGGCCGCGGCATGGAAAGCCTCGTTTGCCAACGCTTGCGACGGCCGGCCCGATGGAAACAACGAGCAAACCGGACCGAAGCGATTGACGACGCACTGCAGAACCGGCGGCTTTAGTGCGGGGCGCAGCGTCTTGCCGTCAGCCGCAATCGTGTGGGCATACACACGCCGTTCCCCGACGTCGGTGTCGCTGTCGGGCAGCGACTGCAGCGCATCGAGTGCCGACTGCGTATCGCCGGCGCCCAACATGAGATCGGCGATGAGAAGACGCACGGCACGCAAATCCCCGTCGCCCAGCGAATCGCCGGTCAAGGCCTGCGCGTAGTACTGGCGCGCGGCGTCGTAATGGTCGGCTCGCTGCAACAGGTAGCCGTGCAGCACATACACCATCGAATCGTCGCTGGCGGCGACCAGCGCTGCACGGCTGGCGGTCTCGGCGGCGGCGTAATGCTGCAGGCGGATCAGTAGGCTCACTTGCAGCAGCCGATATTGAGAGATTTCCGGTGCGAGTGTCACGGCCTGGTCGATGTCGCTCGATGCGTTTTCGACCTCGTTATGCGCGAGCAGATCCAGCGCTTGCGAAGCCAAGTCACTGGCCCGTTGCGCCGCAGCGGAACTGGGCTGAGTAGCGGGCGCAACCAGCGCAGGCGCCGGCACCTTCGCGCCGGCAGGCGCCACGCGAGCAGCCGGCGCCGGTTTGCCGCGGTTGCGGACCGCGCTTTCGGCCTGTTGCAATAGCGAGCGCAGACGCGCCACATCCGGACGCAGCCGCACGGCCTCGCGCGCGTCGCGCGCCGCGGCCTCATAGTCGCCGCTCGCGTATTCGCGGTACGCCTGGTCGGCAATCCGGTAGGCTGCCCCGCTCAACGGCAAGGGCAGAATTTCATCCGCGCCGGCGGATAGGCTCGCCAATGCGAACGCCACCGCCAACATGGGCCGCACGCGCCGTTTTGCGCTCAGTGGAAGACGATCGGTCACTTCAGCAGCTCTTCCACAAGTTCGGGTGACACGTAGTGAGGTCCGTCAAAAAGATAGGTTCGGTAGCCGTGATACGCCTTGAGTTGAGGCATGAGTTCGGCGGCCGTCGCGCTACGGAAGGTCTGGTTCGGGCCGGGCCGGAAGACTTCGGCGATGACGCGCACGCGCGCCTTGCCGAGCGTTACCGCCAGCGCGTCCGCGTAATCCCGCGCCACCCGCGGCTCGCGCGCATAAACGCCCACGCCGTCCTGGAACAGCACGCCGACGTCATGCGGCAACCAGCTATCGAGCCAGTCGGCAAGCGCCTTGCCGCCGATGTTCGAGCGGTCGTACACACTGATCCAGAGCGGCCGCGGCAAGCGTTCGAGCAGGGGCGCGAGACTCCGCGCGTCCTGCCAGCTCGGGTCCACCTCGACGGGGAAGTACCAGCCCTCGATGTGCAGCGGCGGTGCCGCGGCCACCAGTTGCAGCGACTGCTCGACGAGTTGCGTGGCATTGGCGCGCGCAGCCCGTTCATCGAAACGTCCCGCGAGGCCGACCAACACGGAATTCGCCCACGGCTCGGCGGCAATGCGTCGCCAGTCCGGCAGCCGCTGCGCTTCGCGCAGCGTCGTACCGCTCACGAAGGCCGTGTCGTCGACCGCGGTCCACTGGATCAGCAGATCAGTGACGCCCAGCCGGTTCCAGTCGCCGTGTGGCTCGTTATGCTGGTTATCGATCTGCCACACGATGCCTTCCGACGCCGGCTGCGACTGGCAGCCGGCGAGCGCCGCCAGGCACAGCGCGGCAAAGCCGCGCGCAAGAACGCCGGCCTGCCTCATGTGACGAGCGCTCCGCTTTGACGCGCACGGGCCTGGGCCTGAATCGCGGCATTCAATGCGACAGCAGTAATCACGCCGCGCGTCATCATGAAGTCGCCGATCCGGCCGTCGAGATCCGGCCGGTACAACTGCAGCGCCTCGTTGAAGCGTTCGCGCGTGACGTGGCCCAGTTCGATCAGTAAATCGCCGATCAACGGCACGCGCGCGGCGCCCACCGCCAAGGCTTCCTGCTCGCCGCGCAGCACCCGCAGGCCAGTGGCGATTTCGCTTTCGCGCACGATCTGCTGAGTCACCGGCTGGCCGAGCGCCTGCGCCAGTTCCGCGAGCACCTCGTCGCCGAGCGGGCTGGCCGCCAGCAGAATCGCCCGGCCGTCGCCGTCCTTGCCTTGCGCGAGCACGCGATGACGGATCGCCACTTCGAACGGCAAGCGCGCCCGGTCGGTGCGCAGTTGCACAGGGTCGAGCGCAGCGCGCGGTAGATCGGACTGGAACGCAATCGCTTCGGCGAGGGTTTCCTCGTCCAGCCAGCCCTTGGCCATCAGCACGCGGCCAAGCGGCGCTTCGCGGGCATGTTCGTCTCCGAGCGCGGCGGCCAGCTGGTTTTCGTCGATCGCCTGCCACGACAGCAGCAGTTCGCCCAAGCGCTGGCGGCGCCCGCCCATCAAACCGTCCACCGACGGAAAGTCATGCATGGTCTTGTCCCACGCGAGCCGTTTACCGGTCACCAGATGGCCCAAAAACATGCGCCATGCGCGCGACACCGCGAGGAAGTTGATGAAGTTACCCACCACCATCCGCGGGATCGCCATCAGCCCGTGCTCCCAGCCATAGAGCCGGGTCACGAAATAGCAGCGCTGCACGACGCGCAGCACCACCGCGATCGCATTCAGCAACAGCACGACATGCAACCAGCGGGTGTCGATGAAGGGTGACGGCGGGATTTCGCCGGACAGGCCCAGCGCATCGGCGACCATGAACGCTAGGAATTGCAGCACCAGCGCATAAGCCATCATGCCGACAAACGCCGTGACAATCCCCTTGCGGTCACGGAACAACAGATAGCGGTTCGCGAACGAGCCGCTCCAGCCGGTCTGCTGCCAACCCTGCAAACCGATACCCAGCGCCCAGCGGGCGCGCTGCCGGTACGCGGTGCGCAGCGTATCGGGAAAGAATTCGCGCACGCACAACGGCATCGTCACGGTGACCTCACGATCCTTACCGAGGCCAAACCAGCTCGCACGGCGTGAGCGGAACTGCACCGGAAACCGCGCGAAAATCGATTGCATGCCAAGTTTGCCAAGCCGCGCACCGACGTCGTAGTCTTCCGTGAGGCTGTCGGTGTTGAACGGCTGGTTGCCAGTAGTCTCGATCAGCGCCAGCAACGCGCGCCGCGAGAAACAGGTGCCCACGCCGGCGGACGGCACCGAGCCGACCATGCTCTCGCGCACCACCAGATCCTTCGCGTGCCACTCGGCGAATTCGTCCATATAGGTGCCCGCCACCAGCTCGTACCAGTGCCGTTCCAGCGACGCCACCGGCAGCTGGATCATGTCCTTGCGCGGCAACAGATAGTTGAAGAACTTCAGCTCGATCGGATGCAGCATGTCCTCACTATCGTGCAGCACCACGCCGGCGAATTCGATGCGAGCTTCCTGTTCGTACTTGAAGATCGCCTGGATCACCCAGTTCAGGCAGTCCGCCTTGCAGGTCGGACCGTCATGCGGCACTTCGACTCGCCGCAACTGCTTGTAGCGGCGCCGCATGCGCTCCACTTCGGCGATGGTCCGCACATCGTTCTGATAGGTGCCGACAAACACGACGTAGTTGCGGTAGTCGAGCACCCGCACCATGTCCTCGACCATCGCCGCGATCACGTCGTATTCGAGCCACGCCGGCACCATGATCGCAATCGGCTGCTCCTCGCGGGCGCGCAACTGCTCGGTGGTCAGCGGCCGGTGCACGCGTTTGATGGTGTACGCACGGTAGGCTTCACGCACCCAGTACCATGCGTCGATGACCAGGTCGTCGACGCTCGACAGCAGAATCAGCACGGCAATGACGCCCGCGCAATATTGGAGCAATTCGTAGTACTGCGCCGCGTAGTAACCCAGATGCAGATCCATGACGCGCAGGCTCACTCGCCGCCCTGTTTGCGCTGCTTGCGACGGCGCGTATAGCCGGCGAACAGCAGCACCACCACGAACACGCTCACCAGCGCGGCCGGGATCACCCACGTGAGCCAGTCGCGGGTCCACGGCGCGCCGCTGTCGCCGAGTTCGACGCCGCCCGCGTGCACGGTGTCGAGCTGGCGCAGCACCCCGCTGCCGTCCACCACCGCGACATCGCCGCGCGCCAGCTGCAACGCCACCGGCAACACCGGCGCGCGCGCGCCGATGCTGCGATACACAACCCCGGCCGTGCTTCCCGAGTGCTCGACATCGATCACGCCGACGCCGGTCAGATTCGCGATGCCGCTCACGTCATAGAGCGTGCGCTCGTCAGGACCGAGAATTGTCAGGCCGTTGTCTGTCACGCGCACGTGCGATTTCGGCTCCGCCAACGGCACATCGAGGGCGAGGAAAGGACCGGTTGGCGCGACGTTCTGGCCGTCGGGCGCCACCGTCAGCACCGCGCGTTGCGGCGCGACGCCAGTAGCGTCGGCCAGCCGCGCGACCCGCGGCAACGTCTCGAAGGCATCGGCCAGATACGAGGCCGGCACGATCACCCTCGCGCTGGAAGCGAAGCGCGCTACCATGCCGGCAAAATTGGCGTCGCCTTCGGCCTTTACCAGCGTCAGATGGCTGCTCGGCAACACCTCGACCGGATAACCCTGATTGGTCGCGCAGCCGGCGTCTGACTGGCGCTGGAAAGTCACGCGCAACTGATTGCGGGCCGCCAGCGCGAACCGCGGAATATGAGCGACGACCTGCTGTGCGCGCCCTTCGGTGCCGAGTAGCTTGGCGCCGATCAGCACGTCGTTAAAATACACCGAGGCCACCACGGCCGAGCCATGCGTATTCGGCGTACCGGCCAGATCGAGCACGACGTCGGCGGGCAAACGGCCGCCGCTGGCCACCGCGCCCAGATCGAACGCCGCGGTCCACGACGCCTCGCGCAAGACTTCGACGGTGCGCGGTTCGCCGCCCAGCGCGGCCAGCGCCACAACATCCGACTTGCCGTTGGCGGCACTGTCGATCTCGTGCACCACCAGTTGGTTCGACACGTTGATCGGCCGCCAGACCTGCGCCAGCAGACTCACAGCCTTACTGTCGCCGACCACGATCGACGCCTGACCGGCGAGATGCACAAGCCGCGCTTCACCGGCGGAGAGCGGCGCCACCAGCGGCGTCATGGTGGTTTTGCGCCACATCGCAAAAGCATCGGCTGCGCTCGCCGAGACACCTGCCGCCTGGGCCTGCAAGGCGTCGAGGGACGCGTTCACCGCGGCGCGCAACGCGTCGTCCGCGACGATCACATCGGCCGGCATCACGCGCCCCGGTGCCGCCACCAGCAACGCGCCGAGTTCGGCGGGATCGGCCAGCCGATGGCTGCCGCCCGCCGCCAGCGCGGCGAACGCGGGCAGCGCTCGCAACGGCGCAGGCACGTCGAGCGCGCCGAGTTCGACGGTGTCGCCCACTTTCGCCCAGCCTTGCACCACAGGCTCGCGGCCGTCGCGCTGCATCAGCGCGGCGACCCGCCATGCCGTGTCGTAGCTCGTCGCGCCGACGTGCTTGCCGGCAATCGCGATCACCGGAGTCGGCGGCAGTCCGGTCCACGCGGTACGCAGATCCTTGACTTCGCGGGTGTCATAGCGATAGCTCAGATGGGTCGTCGGCGCCACCCGCAGCAGGTTGCCGATCGCGGTCTGATCGGCGCACACCACGTCGTTGATGACGGACGCCCAGCCGAGCCCGATGCGCACATAACCGCTCGGGCGCGGCTCACCGCTGACCGCCAGTGTCGCCGCGGCATCGCCTTGCGGCTGCGTGAACGCGCGAGCCTGGGCCGGCGCGCCGTCGATGGTGACCAGCATCGTGGTGCGACCGCCGTCGCCGCGCAGATAGTTGGCGTCGAGTTGCAACTGCGCGTCGCTCACCGGGACGCCGGCCGGCACCGGGAAGTAATACTCGCGGCGGCTGTCGGGCGCGTCGAGCGTGCTGACGTCGCGAATGCCGAGACGGGTCAGCGCGACCGACCGGCTAGTGACGGTATCACCGGCGTTCGCCAGCGCGACGGCGAAGCTGTCACCTTGCGCGCGAGCAGCGCCGGCCCAGCCAGCGAGTGCGCAGCACAGCGCGACGGACACGGCGGCGGAACGGGAGTAAAGCGCATGGGCACGGCGGGCACTTGCACGGCGTACAACATGCAAAACAGGAGCAAAAGTCACCATCGTCTAAAAGATGAAGCGAAGCAGCTGAAAGGAGTAAGCACCACGAGGGCGTTGCCGGACAGCCGGATCGGTCCCGAGGGGATCGGATCCGGCTGACCCGCAGTCTTTAAACGCCGCCTTGCGGAGCACGGGAATAAGTCGCGTTGCGGCGGATTTCACGGCAGCGCCGCGTCGACAGCCTCCTGCGAAAGCGCGTGACCGCTGCGGTCCGGGCTGCTTGCCTGAGAGGCCGCTGCGTCGAATTCCACGTAGGGGCGGCCCGTCAATGCCGCGACGATGCGCCGGGACGCGTGACCGTCGCCATAAGGATTGATGCGCTGCGCGAAGCCGTCGCGCTGGTGCGCATCCTCGAGCAGACCGGTCACCGCCCGCACGATCGCTTCGCGCTGCGTGCCGACGAGGCGCACCGTGCCCGCCGCGACCGCTTCCGGCCGCTCGGTGATCTCCCGCATCACCAGCACCGGCTTGCCGAGCGCAGGCGCTTCTTCCTGCACGCCGCCCGAGTCTGTGAGAATGATCGAGGCGCGCTGCATCAGACGCACGAAACCGAGATAATCCAGCGGCTCGATCAGATGCACGTTGCGCGCGCGGCCGAGGCTGTTCTGCACCGGGCCGCGCACGTTCGGATTCAGATGCACGGGATAGACGATCTGCACCGCATTGGTCTGGGCCAGATCGGCGAGCGCCGCGCAGATATTCGCGAGACCCGCGCCGAAACTCTCGCGCCGATGTCCGGTGACAAGAAGCACCGGCAGGGCGCCGTCGAGAAATGGCAGGCGGGCGTCAAGTTCAGTGCGCAGCGCCGCGTCGCTATCGATCCGCGCGGTGGTGAGATTGAGCGCATCGATCACGGTATTGCCGGTCACGACGATCTTGCCGGGCAGTGCCTCCCGCACGAGGTTCGCCTTCGACCCCGCAGTGGGCGCGAACATCAGATCGCTCATCACATCGACAATGCGGCGATTCATCTCTTCCGGCCATGGCTGCAACAGATTGCCGGTGCGCAGCCCTGCTTCTACGTGACCGATCGGAATGCGCCTGTGAAACGCGGACAGCGCCGCAGCCGATGCCGTAGTGGTGTCGCCGTGCACCAGAACGCGATCGGGTGCGACGGCGGCGAGCACTTCGTCAACGGAGCCGATCAGGCGTGAGACCAAACCGTTGAGTGTCTGATTGCCTGTCATCAGCGCGAGATTGTGATGCGGCCTGATTTCGAACAGGTCGAGCACTTGATCGAGCATCTTCTGATGTTGGCCTGTCACGCAAACCACCGATTCGATCTCGGGGCTCTCTTCGAGTTGTTTGACAAGCGGCGCCATTTTAATGGCCTCCGGCCGCGTGCCGAAAATCGACAGAATCCTCGTCGGCATGGTCCTGAATCTCTTTTTAAATATTAATCGCCGGCTGAGTGCGACGGGTGAATTAGTGTTCCACCCAGTATTGGCCGATCGCTTGTTTGCGGTGATTTCAGGTGCTGATAAAATTACTGAACAAACCGATCGGGTATTGCCTCTGCCGGCTGGATTTTATGCGGCCTCGATTTGCGAGGGTGCCTCAAGATGCCAACGCTGCGCATTCTAACGCGACTTTCTAGAAAATTCGTTACATCTTTTTACCTCTGCGTTGCATTTTGGCGAACGCACGTTAGGGCTCGATACAATAATATCGGCGAGATCGCGCCAGCCTTTCTTTACGCAAACGTTTTACATTGGCAATTAACGGCTCAATGCGGGATGTTGGCTCCGGGCACAATGAAAAATCGGCTCATTCAAACCAAGAAAACACTGATTTATGAGAATTGACGGCCATCAAAAGTAGCCGAGAGACTCTGGTGCAAATGGAGACGGTGAATGGAGTTAGAACCTTGGGACCTGCGACACCAGCAGAGTGTGCATTCATCTCGGCGGTGTTGCGCGCCCAGGAGTTTTAACTGCTGAACTCGACATCGAAGCGCGCCAAAAGACTGCGGCGGTGATGCTGTCGTTATGATCTGCTCCACTGCCAGGCTCATTCTCACATTGACGTTGCCCCCTCTTCGAGCATCACAGACATCAGGCCGCTTCGCGGTGCTCGGGTCGCTGACGCACGTCACCCTACGTATTTTACTATTGATAAAATATGTTATCAATAGTATTGTCATTGCCTTTAAGGTGAGCTTATTCGGGGATGGCATGGGGCAACTCGCAGTCAGAGGAGCAAGTGGAGAGATGGGCCTGCTCACGCAGTGCGACACAGAAACGGGTCGTCTTTGCCGTTCGGTGCACCTGCAGGCGAGCGGGGACGGCAAAAGCGTGCTGCTCGTCGAGATCGACGAGCGAAAGGTCGGGCTCCGCCGCGAATACCGGTTCGAAATCACGACCGGCGAACTGATCGCGCTGATCCGCGCCCAAGGCGCTGAGCTGCCTGGAGAAAATCATGTCCGTACTGTCGAGGCCAGTTGAACCCGGTAAACGCCTGACCGCTGCCCAGTTCCACCAGCTGGCGGCTGTACCGGCAGAAGTCGAATGGTTCGCCAATCTGGATAATCCACGTACCCGCCGCGCGTACCGGATTGATCTGCAGGACTTCATGGGCTTTGCCGGCATCACGCGGCCAGATGAGTTCCGCATCGTTACCCGTGCGCATGTGCTGGCATGGCGCAAGGTGCTCGAGGAACGCGCGCTGTCGGGCGCGACGATCCGGCGCAAGCTCGCCGCGCTATCGTCGCTGTTCGAATACCTGTGTGAAAAGAACGCTGTCGAAACCAATCCGGTCAAAGGCGCAAAGCGGCCTAAAGTGGAGAGTGGGGAGGGAAAGACATCGGCGCTCGGCGATCATCAGGCGCGGGCTCTGCTCGACGCGCCAGATCCGGAAACGCTCAAGGGCAAACGCGACCGTGCGCTTCTGTCGGTGCTGCTCTATCACGGGTTGCGCCGCGAAGAGCTATGCCTGCTGAAGGTCCGTGATATTCAAGCCCGGCGCGGCGTGCTGCATCTGCGGATCCACGGCAAGGGTAATAAGCTGCGTTATCTGCCGCTTCACCCAGGTAGCGCAGAGCGGATCCATACTTATCTAGAAGTCGCCGGTCACGGCGATACCCCGGCCGCGCCCCTGTTCCAGCCAGTCCGGCGCAAGACCGGCGCAGGCCTGACCGCCGACGGGGTTTACAAAGTCGTCTTGAACTATGCGGCCAAGGCCCGGATCCAGCTGCAGGGATTTGGCGTGCACAGCCTTCGCGCCACCGCCGCTACCAATGCACTCGAGCATGAAGCCGACATCGCCAAGGTGCAGGAATGGCTCGGGCACGCCAATATCGCCACGACGCGAATTTACGATAGGCGCAAGGGGCGCCCGGAGGACTCGCCGACGTTCAAAGTGGCATATTGAAGGCTATGCGCCCGGCTCTTACGCTAGTTGATCACCGTGTACGTATTTTTTATGCCTGCTACGAGGTGGCCATGGCGGACGTCCGTTGCTGAGAGACACATTCGCACCTTTCGAACACGCAAATATGTATGCTTG
Source organism: Paraburkholderia dioscoreae (assembly GCF_902459535.1). Lineage (NCBI taxonomy): Bacteria > Pseudomonadati > Pseudomonadota > Betaproteobacteria > Burkholderiales > Burkholderiaceae > Paraburkholderia > Paraburkholderia dioscoreae. The sequence continues at coordinate 56,281 of NZ_LR699556.1, read as the reverse complement.
GGGTGCGTGCTCTGGTCTTTCTCCTTGCGCGTGTGTGTTCAGACCCTGGCAATGCCAGGGTTTTTTTCACCGATCGTCGACAGGATTTGCTGCAACGTAGATTGATTTTCATGGTGCGCAGAAAAAGGCAGCCGCACGAAACTATATTTTCAAGAGCGCAATCGTTTGCGCGCCAAAATCAACGCAATTCTTAAAGAATGAATCCCGATTCTTCAATAGAAGAACGACCTAGATTGCTTGATAGTCCGTATCTCATATGTTAAGGTCATTCGCCCCAGGCATTTTCATATTCATGAGTGCGACTGCCTAAAAGAAGATCGAGTCTGCAAACGACACAATTAATGACCAACTACATCCCCTATACATGCAACTGTGGCTCTGCCTTGAGCGAAGGCTGGGGTTGCCCTTGCAACCCAAACTCTCCCTCTGTGAAGATGGGGGACGGGAAGAACGCATCTGACGCGGTCGAAGATGAAGACAACGGAGTTTTTCGACATAGTTGTCGCCCTGACGATTAGAATTTTGTCCGTTTTTTCTTTTGGTTTTGATGGCGCAAGATCGCACTGTTAGGCTCAACACGATCGGGGTCTGGCCTGTTGCTAACTAGGGCCCTTCACAAACCGCTACCCTTAAAAGGGTTGAAGTATTTGATTCGGTCCCGCTGGAGAATACGCGTACGAACGTAGTCATATTGATTTTCGCATCCGCCTTTATATAGGCGCGTGCATTTCGTATCTTTCTGTCTAGTAACCGCCCCGAAATGTTGGGGAGTCTTTTGGGCGACTCCTGTGCCGGTCATAAATTCGCGTCGGGGCGATATTGGCGTGCCCGAGCCATTCCTGCACCTTACCGATATCCGCTTCATGCTCCAATGCGTCGGTCGCTGCTTTTGCGTGCAAACGGTGAAGTGCAGTTTGCAACTGGCACCGCGCCCCCTCTCTCAGGTCCTGACCGCATTTTCCCCTCGGAAAGGTCAGGGCCTTTTTCCAGCCGGTCCCGTCTCACGGACCGGCTTTTTTTTCAGAAGCCGTGGCGGAGAGGACGCGGCGCTTCGCATGCTCGCGCTGACTGCAGGGAGATTCCTATAGCTCGGGCGGGGTGCCCGTCGATCTCCGGCGACATAATCTAATTCGGAGTCCAAAATTGGTTTGAACTGTTTCGATGGACTGCTCTTGCGCCAGCAGAAGGCTCGCAAAGGTCCGACGACCTGAATGGAAACTGTACCCCGGCTTAGGCCGGCAGCGCGATAGCCATCAACCGCATCGGTTTCGCGCTGATCCGCGTACATTGGCACAAGTACCCCACCAATCTGCCGCGCTGTGCGGCCTGAGCCCGCTTTTTCAACCGAGAGGAGTCGTCAGATGAACATTGCCCTGATCGGCATTGACCACCTGCGTGACGTGCTGGAACACTTTCCCGAACTGGCCGGCGTGTCGCACTTCCGCGTTACGATGGCCGACCAGACCGTCGTCCACCAAATGACCCGCGCGGGTCTTTTTGAGCTCGCGCAGACCTGCGAGGCGCCACGCATAACGTTCTCGCCGCTCAAGCCAGTGTAAAGAAAACCCCCAAGATACTGGGAATACCCGGCCGGGGAGTCAGTCAAATCGGTCGAGCAATCGACGGGCGCGAATCGGCAACAGTACCGCTTGCTGTAGCGGGCGATGTTGCTACATCCTGGCGGCGCGACCTTCTGGTTTTCGTGCCTTGGTCCGTTACACGCGTATCGCGTTATATACGCGGGTACAAAACCTCAATCGCGGACATGGCAGTTGTGGTGCGCGGGCCCCTTATCCCGACTGCGATGCGTCGGCACCGGTCATCCGCTGGTAGTAGCCGGCGAGTTCGCGCCGCACGCGCTTCCTTTCCGCCTGCACATAAATCGTGGTGGTCTGCAGTGACGCATGACCGAGCACCTGCTGCACGACGTCGAGCGGCACGTCGACGGCCGCCTGGGTGCCGAACGTATGCCTAAACGCGTGTGGAGTGGTGCCGGCCAGTTGCCGGCGCTCGTCCTCGGTGAGATCCAGCTGGGCGCGGATCTGCCGCACCGCCCAGTTGACCAGCTCGCGCAGCCCGTTGCCCGAATAGCCCGCCCCTCCCTGCTGCCCCTGTCGGCCGTGCCCATCCGGCGCACCGGCATGCCGACGCTGCGCCGCCGGCGTCGCCGGGATCACCAGCGGCGCGACCAGCGGCGCCGACGGCGGCGGCGCCTTGAGATCAAGTTCGCGATCCCGCCAGTGCGCGGCCAGCGCCTCGACGCACGCGCCGCTGACCGGCACAATGCGCTGTTTGCGGCCCTTGCCGGTCACCTCCAGTTCCCAGGTGGCCGGCACCTCACCATCGGGCGGCACGTAGCGCAGCTGCTCGCGGCGGGCGAGCGCAGCCTCGGCGTTGCGCAGACCCGAGTCGCCCATCAGCAGCAGCGCCGCGCGCGCGGCGCGCCAGCGCGGCGCTGCCGGCCCCAGACTCGCGCCGCGGTCTTCGGCAAACCGGCGCACCCGGCTCCATAGGTCGAGTGGCAGCGCCCGTTCAATGCGCATCGCGTGCTCACGCGTGACCGTCACCGGATCGCTGACCGCCTGCCACGGGTTGCCGGCCAGGTAATGCACGTTGACGAACCAGTCGAACGCGGCGCGCAGCGCGCGCACTGCGTAGCGCTGGCTGTCCGGGCTCAGGCCGTCCGGCGCGAAGGGTCGCCAGCGTGGCGAATCGCGCCGTGTGCGGAGACCGACAAAGGCCGCCGATGGCACCGCGAGGAAATCCTTGTAGGCCTCGCAGTCGTCGACCGTGAGCGACGACAGGGCCGTGCCGCGCACCGTGACCGCCCATAACAGCAGGCGCTCGAGTTCGCGCGTGTACGCGCGCAACGCCTGCGGCCGGTCGCGGTAGCGGTGCAGCCAGGCGCGTACCGCGTCGAGGTCATGCTGCGCCTGCAGATAGCACAGGCCCGGTGCGCGGTTGAGGCCGCGCGTGCCGTTTCCATGAGGCCCCTCCCCGCCGGACAGTGCGTGGGGCAGCGTGACCCGCTCGAGCGGCGCCAGCTCGCTGGCGCGCCCGGTGCCGGCCGGGACCAGCGCGACGCGCGCGGCGCTCGACGGCGCCTCGAGCGGATCTGCGAGCTCGACGTCATCGGTCACCACGGCTCCCAGCGTGCCGGCGTGCTGGCGCAGCCACGCGACCAGCACCCGCGCGCGCAGCAGGCCGATCCGCGGCACGGCCCGCCACCAGCTGCCGCCGCGGCGGTTGCAGAAGTCCACCAGTGCGCCGAGCGTCGGGATGCCCTCCCCCACCAGACGCCGGGCGACCAGCGGGCGGAACCACAGGCCGACCGGGTGCGTGGCGGCCGGCGCCGCGGCGGCCAGCCGGGATGCCTGCTCGACCATCCGCAGCGTGACGGCGGTGAGCTTCGCGCTGCCGTGGTGCCGGGTCGACGCTTTCAGGTGGTCGGCCAGGACCGACGAGCCGTGCAGGGTTGCGAGGTGCACCAGGTCATCGCGCATCGTACGCAGGTAACGCTCGAGCGCGTCGGCGCTCGCCGCATGCGGAGCGGTGTCCGGATCGAAGTACAGCCGTGCGATGGCCGGCAGCGGCACGCGCTGCACGAACGCACGGAGCGCTGCGAAATCGGTGCGCGTATAGCTGCGCGGCAGGGGCAGCGTCAGCTGTTGAGGGCGGTTCGCCATGATGCGCTCCCGGGTTCCTGATACGCGCCTGCCCGACGTACGTCCGCCACGGCGCGGGGCCGGGCGCAACGGACATGGGCGGGAGTGCGGGCAAACGGGCGGACACGATATCGCATGACTGTCGCTCAGAAAAGGATCGCGGCGGTGTTGCGCGCGCTGTGCAGCACGTGAATGACATCGACCCGCTCCGCGGGCTGACCGACGCCGCGATAGAAAATCTGGTAATGGCCGTGCACACGGTGCCGTATGCCGCGCCCTTCGTAGCGCGGCACGAGCGGGAACGCGAGCGGCATGTCAGCAAGGTCGAGGCAGCGCTCGCGCAGTTCCCGCACGAAGCTCACAGCCCGGGACAGATTGTCCCGGGCGATGTAATCGCCGATCGCCTCGAGTTCAGCCTCCGCGGCGGGCAGAATCCGGACGATCATGAGTCGCGCTGGTCCGTCGCCTGCCTGGCCATCGCCTGGTACTTCGCTTCGAGCCGGTCGAACACCTCGTCGGCCGGGGTGCCCCGGCCCGCGTCGGAATCGGCGAGGCCGCGTTCGATCACAGTGTCGAGCGCAGCAAGCTGCGTCTCGCGGTCCTGAATGAGCCGCACGCCTTCGCGCAGGACCTCGCTTTTCGAGCGGTAGCGCCCGGTCTCGACGAGCCGCGCGATATAGCCTTCCAGTTGCGGCCCCAGGTCGGCACTGATCATGGTGATCTCCTCACAATAGTCACGCCTCCACCCTACGCGGCTTGATAACAGTTATCAAGTCGGGACGGTACACCCCTGATTTTTGGGGCATAACGCCGTTTCCGCGTATTCTACCAATTAAATAGCATGGTGCTAATAGCAGTTATCACCATTGAGGTCGGGCAAGAAAAACGGCCCGCTTCAGTTGTGTGAGCGCGGACCGCTTCGTGGCGGAGCAAAAACGGGCGGCCAGTTTGCCCGCCAGCCCCGCCTCTGCTCCGTGGTAGTCACGGGCGATGAGCCTGGACCACATCTACATCATAGTCGTTGTTCGGCGGGCTCGCACGGCCAAGCCACCAGTCATAAATGGCACACAACGCTGTACCGGAAGCGCCTCCGGACTTCTCGAAAATGATGTCGTGTACGGCGGTGCCGGCAGTATCCGTACCTCCGGGTTAGCGATTCCTATGCGCTCCGAACGGATGCCGGCAAGCGGGTTGGAGTGGCAAGCCGTAGGTGGCGTACACGCTCTTCGGGATCAGGCCGCCTTGGCTGGAACAGGATTACCGCGTTTTTCCTTAGACAACAGCACGCTGTGCGTGCCAATCAGCGCAATCAGTTCACCAGTAGTGATTTCAAACTGATATTCGTGCGGAACTCCGGTCTTGTACTCGACCGATTCAATCAGTCGCACGCTCTTACCATCCTCAACTGGCGCGCAAGCCTAATGCACGGGAGAGTCGCCCCGTTTCCACTTCGTGCTGAGTTAGTAGACTCATTCCGCCTACAGCCCCTTTTGATTGCCAGTTGTACCATATCCGCGCTGTTCCCGAATCCTCTCACCTTAGCGTCGCGGATCCTAATCCTGGCGACCCGCTTTCTCAAAAAATACGCGCCCCTCGCCACGCCGACGACGGCCGGCAGACGAACGCTTTCCGGGCAGCATCAGTTATCTTGCGCCGGCACGATGTCCAATGTGCCGCACGGGCGCGGTAACCGCAGAATCGGCCCTGAAACACCGCAAACATGTACCGGTAGCACCGGCACAGGCTCCCTGGCGACAGGCCGTCACCTTCCGGGGATGACACTTCAGAAACGTCCAAAGTTTGGACAAGCCATAAGCTAAGCCAGAAGCTCCAGCACGAACTGTTGAATTTTCAGCTTCTGTTCGTCCGTCAGTACGTTGTTGGCGACCTTCATTACGAATTCATGGGGGGTCTGGGAAAACGTACCGACCTTTGCGCCCTGCTTCATGATATGAGTCGGTCTCTGACGCGTCCCTGCGGTAGTCGTTGCACTGTTACACAGAAAGCTCGCTAGCTTCGTCTGGTCGAGCTTGCCGCTCTCCAGGAGTGCCCAAGCTTCCTCGAGTTTCCGACTGATGGATTCGTCGTTGCCTGCTTCCTTGAGGACCCTGACTATGTCCGCCGCTGCCGAACGGGAGAGGAGCTTAGGCCGGGCTGCCAGCCGCTTACGGATACTGTCAGGAAGACTTGCAAACGACAGGTAACGATAGAGGTCGGACCGTTGAATACCAAGCGACTCGGCCAGCTTCGTTCGCCTGGGAAAATGTTCTTCGAGGCGTTTGATGCTTTCCCCTATCTCAAAATCCGACAGGTCTTCACGTTCAATATTCTCGGCAAGCGCAAGAGTTGCACTGGTCGCCTCGTCAGCTGATATGACCAGCGCTTCGATTGTTGGTCTGGTCAGAAGCTTGTGCGCACGCAGGCGCCTTTCTCCTGCTATCAGCTCATACCGTTCACCCACGGCGCGTACGCTGATGGGTTGCAACAAGCCTACCGCGCTAATGGATACGGCCAGTTCGCGGATTTCCTCTTCTGGGAAACTGGTCCGCGGTTGATACGGATTAGGATCGATCCTGTCGAGAGGGAGCTTGGTGTGCTGGCGACCGACATCGAAGTCGTCACGATAATTTGCTTCGCGATGGCGTTGCGTGTTTTCCTCCGCCTTCTGGGCCAGCAGTGCCTTCAGGCTTTTACTCATTTTTTCCTCCCTCCTCTGCGGCGTTGAGCTCGAGGGTCTGCGCCAGGCTGGCGGCCAGCTGACGGAACTCGCGGGCCACTTTCGAACTGCGGTCAAGCGCGTGAAGGCTCTGCTGCATCACAGCTGCCTGATTTACTTTCGTACTGGTGGAAATCTTGACGGGCAAAATGTGGCCAAACGTCTTGAGTGCTGTGCTTTCCAGAAGCTTGCACACCGTCTGCCGCTCGTCGTGCTTGATGAGAAGTGCCCCGAGCAGCCTGACTGACGGATTGATGCGTTTGATCTTGTCGATGTGCTTCAACAGATCGTCCGCACCGTACAGTCCGTACTGGGACCCGGACTCGACAGGCACGATAATGTGCGTCGCACTTGCCATCGCATTGCTTGTGAGAAGTTTGAGACTCGGCGGACAGTCAATCAGGATCACGTCATATATCCCGTCTGCGGGCTCAAGCTTGCTCCGCAGTTCTTCTGATGGCCGGGGAGTCACGTCTTTCAGTTCGTCTTCGGTTTTCCCGAGCGCGAGTGAGCCATAGATCAGCGAAACACCTTCTACGTTGGTCTCTTCATGGATAGCCGCTGGCAAGCTCGCTACGTTGGACAGAAGTAGTTCTGCGCTGGTGAAATCAACCCGGCTCGGATGAGTCTTGCCAATATGAAGGCTCGCATTCGCTTGGGGATCCATGTCGACTACCAGGACCTTGAGGCCAAGACGTCCGAATTCAGCCGCCAGGTTAATAACAGTGGTCGTCTTGCCACACCCACCTTTGTGATTGGCGATCGCGATTACTTTTGTTTGATCAAAGCTGTTCATGTGTCCGGTATATCCATTTTTCGTGCACGATACGCGTGGTACGCTTCACTGTAAAGGCTGCCGTTGTAATCGAGGCAAACGTGGCCGTCGTCGTCAGAATTACGCTGACGCGATAGTCGGCGGGGTTTGGCACACCACAAAAGTCGCGCAGGGATGGGCTTCCACGCGAACGCGGCAAATACTTGTCCTTTTTACTAATCTCACCACCGTTATCCTTCGCAATGAATGCCGTCATGGTTGCCGGGACATGAACTTTTCCCATCGCTGGAGAGGTGACAGTTTTCCGGCCCGCCGCATATGCATTGATACCGTCAGCAGGCACGCGCTTTGTTGACCGCGAAGATAGTTATTAATTGCTACGCTGAGGTGCCAGAACAACTGGCATACGCGCGTCCAAACTTTGGACAATTTTTGTCTAATAGCCTGGACGCAAGATGTCTATAACCAAGAGCGGCCCGCGAAAAGTGACGGATTGCGACCCGAACGCGCCGGTCAATTCGCTGGGGCTATCTCACGCTCTGCCGACGCCCAGACTAACAGGTTGCGGCCCTTAAGATGCGGCCCCGGCCGAGAGCCGCCTTTTTCTTGCCTGAAATTCCCTGACCGTTAGCTATTCCGAGACCGACGCTGCTGCGAGGCCCGACGGCCCACGAAAGGTGACAGAATCCGGCCCATCGGGGCGGTTGCTCTCAACGCTCGCTTGCTACGGGACGAACGCCGAATTTTTTCCAGGTTGCCTGCCTACGAAAGGTGACGGATTACGGCCAGTCCGGCATCAGGGCCGACGGCACGAACCCGAATGCTCTTCGAGGTTGCCTGCCTACGAAAGGTGACGGATTGCGGCCCGTCCGGCATCCAGGGCCGACGGCACGAACCCGAACGCTCTTTCGAGGCAGCCTGCCTACGAAAGGTGACGGATTACGGCCCATCCCGGCATCCACGGCCGACGGCGCGAGCCTGAACGCTTTTCGAGGTTGCCTGTCTACGAAAGGTGACGGATTACGGCCCGTCCGGCATCAGGGCCGACGGCACGAACCCGAATGCTCTTCGAGATTGCCTGCCTACGAAAGGTGACGGATTACGGCCCGTCCCGGCATCCACGGTCGATGGCGCGAGCCTGAACGCTTTTCGAGGTTGCCTGCCTGCGAAAGGTGACGCATTACGGCCCGTCCGGCATCCAGGGCCGACGGCACGAACCCGAATGCTCTTCGAGGTTGCCTGCCTACGAAAGGTGACGGATTACGGCCCGTCCGGCGTCCAGGGCCGACGGCACGAACCCGAATGCTCTTCGAGGTTGCCTGCCTACGAAAGGTGACGGATTACGGCCCGTCCGGTGTCCAGGGCCGACGGCACGAACCTGAACACTCTTTGAGGCAGCCTGGCTACGAAAGGTGACGGATTACGGCCCGTCCGGCGTCCAGGGCCGACGGCACGAACCCGAACGCTCTTTCGAGGCAGCCTGCCTACGAAAGGTGACGAATTACAACCTCTACGCAATCACCAAACAAACTACGCGGGTGGGTCCTTTGTCTGTTTCCTCGCGTCCAAACTTTGGACAAATTTTCTCCCGCCGGAGGGAAACCTGTTAGGGCGAAAGCTGATCGATTGCGACCCATCGGGCATTTGGTACTGGTTGCTAAAACGGGGCAGATCGCCCGGTGACGTTCCGCTGAGTTCCTCATGTTCAAACCTTTGGACGAACGTTTCTTAAAGTCGAACATTCGGGCGCCTCAATACCCTCGGAGTGTCGCAGCCTTGAATAAGCGTAACTATGCATTACAGAATTTATCTGGAGTCCATAATGTTATACCAGTCTTGTCCTACTTGGAGTACAACGTGCTGAAGAGCGGTTGCCATGTCGAGGCGCTGCACCTGGGCGCGATCGAACGGCTCGAACGCGCGCTGGTGCTGCTTCTGGTCGTGGCCTGGCGAATCGTCCATCGGATGCACACGGGCCGTAGTCGCCCCGAATCTGGAACGGACTGGAAAGAGGTTCACGTCGAGGGGAAGGAACAAGGATCTCAACTTCCCAGTGCGCATACCAGTCGATCAATTCAATCGCATCCCGCAACGTCGTGGCTTCGCGCTTGGCCAACAATGCCTTTCGATCGGCTTAACACCGCCTGGCGCATCAAACTCGCGGGCTACTCGGCACGTGGCCGTGGCCGCCACGGCTTGACCCACGCCCGGTAGCGATTTGATGTGCCACAGCCGCCCGAGCTGACGCACTCGCGGTGTCGGCACGGTATGACGCGAGTCATCGCTTTGCGGTACGGCTTTTGAGGAAGATAAATATTTCTAAGCTTCTTTATAAAACCTTTAGTAATACAGTTTGTAGAACCTTTGTAAAACCTTTTGTAAACGCTTGGGGACGGGTCTGTGATCCTTACCTGGCAAGGCTTTCAAGCCGATCGACTTTCACGAAAGGTGACATATTACGGTCTGGCGGTGACAAATTCCGGCCTACAGTGGACAAATTCTGGCCCAGAGTGGACGAAAACCGGCCCAGACGTGACATTTTCCGACCGTTATCCACAATGGTGACTTGCGGGTCTCGCGTCATCTTTCTACAATCGTGACTTTATTGGCGATGGTTATTTTCGTGCGGCCAAATAGGAGAAGAGAACTTTGAATGACCTGCTGCGGGCCGTCCGACCGTTGGACCAGGAGATTCCGTTGGAGGCCGCGGAACTGGTTGCATCCATGGCAATTGAGCTCGGCGCATCTCCCGACGAGATACTCGAGGTTGACGGCAGGATCAAAGGGACGGTGGCAATGAGCAGGGCATTGGTGAATGCACAGCACGGCCTGTCCTTGAACGAAAAGCGCCTGATGATGACTGCATTGCGCAGCATTGACAGCCGCAAGTCACCTTATCAACACGGCAAGGCAGATGGATACGTCTCTGTAAGAATAAGGGCTGAAGAATTTGCTGCCGTTGCTGCGTTGGCACCTCGCAGTGGGGAGAAACAGGCTGCCGCCGCGTATCAGGGCATGAAAGAGGCTTGCGCCAGTCTGTTGGAGCGGAAGCTCAGCTACATGGATGGAAAGAAGAGGGTGCAACTGCGGTGGGTATGGAAAGCCACATATCACGATGGCGAAGCGTGGGCCGAGATCTGTTTTTCGCCGGACCTGACGCCTCATATCTTTCTGTTGCAGCGCAAGTTTGTGAGCTATCAGCTCGATTTTGCACGTGGTTTGCAGTCAATCTATTCGTGGCGGCTTCTGGAACTCCTGATGAGGGAAAAGGACCGGGGCGTGCTTCTGATCACGGTCGAGGATTTACGCACGGCGCTGGAAGTGCCTCCAACCTATCGCTTTGCTGACATCAAACGGCGGGTGATCGACATGGCGGTCAGCGAACTGAACGAGAAGGCCGACCTCGTGATTGACTGGAAAGGCATCAAGCGCGGTCGGGCAGTCCATTCGCTCGAATTCCGGTTTATCGAAAATCCGCAGCGACGTCTGCCTATCGACATGGCTGATTAGTAGCCCGTCGGAAATTGAGGTTACGCAGTCGCGAAAGTCGAGGCACGCCAGCATTCTGGCAGGTCTGTTAATTCTCGTAGCATCGTAGACGCAGCGCCGCAAACATCCAGAGTTCAAGCGCGTTGCGATGCCGCTCGATGGTGATGCTTTGGCCCGATGTGGCCCGCCCGCAGTTCAAGGCATGGAGTGCAGGCGCGCCAGAATTCCGGGGCTGGTTCGCGTCGTGTCAACGTCGAGCAGTGATCCTCTCGCACGGCCACATCGCGCATTGACGCATTGATGATTCAAGTTCGTTTGATGCGCGAGCTGCATTGCAAGGCGGATGCGCTTTTTGTCGGTACCGATTGCGAACAGGCCGCCAGTGTTCCTGATCAGGCGGCGCTGGCTGCGGATGGAGTGGGAGCGTTCCGGCGTGGCCCAGGCTGGGATGAATGGAGCCAGGATGAGCGGTATACGAAAGAGCACTGGCGGATGGATGAGGTGTTTGCGCGGGCGCGGGGGGAGTTTAGCAGCGGAATCAATGAATCATCCAGCACCCCAAGCCGCCTCCCCAGCTCGCTGTCACCGAGCCGTTTGCAGCCGTAGTCAAGTCTGATGCATTGCAGATGTTGCCGCCCTTGGTGAACGTCAGGCCATTCGACGTAATGATCTGTACCACACGTCCGTTCCATGCACCGTTGAGCGCCTTTACGGGCGTCGTGCCAGTAATCTTGACGATCGGGTTTGCTGGAAGTGACAAAGTCGCCGCGCTCGCCACGCTGCCCACAGTGGTGTCGACTCCGATGTTATTACCGACGACTGCGTTGATGTTATTCGATGTCTTGTTCCAGTCGATAGGCGTCGTGACGCCTTCACCTATGTCGTTACCATCGATCTGGACTTCGTCAATGGTCGAATCGACTTTTATAGCCGTTCCCAGAACACCACCGGCGAGATCGCATGCACCGTTGATCTCATTGTTTTGAATCGCGGTGTAGCGCGCGCCACGTGTGATGCTTATTCCCGCCGCGCGATCGGCATTGCCTTGCAGGCAGACGGCGGAATTCAGGATGCGCGTTCCCCAGCCCCCCTGGATGTCGACGATATCCTGATTCGTCGCGCCTGTCGCATTGTACGCACGCAGGCTCGTGAACGAAGTGCCACGAATTCGTCCGTTAACTTGATTGACGAGAATTGCGGGTCCACGGTTGGCCGAAGACGTGGCCCATGTGTTCACAAACTTGTTGCTGAGGATCTGCGCTGTCGAATCGCTCGTTTTGACCAGCATTCCCACGTAGCCAGGGGTGTCGCCTAGCACTGTATTCGTGAAGAAACCGGGTCCGACAATCTGGCTCGCGCCGGGATATAGCTTGGTGCCGTATGAGCACGCGTAAATATCATTGTTCGTGACGTAATAACCTGAGGCATCGCTGAATAGCATCCCTACCGCGCCGCTCGTACCGCCGTGGCAGTAGATTTCGTTATTTGAGACCACTGTATCGACAGTCAAGCCATGTTTCGAATCTGAGCCTAATTCAACGGCCGTACATAACGCGCTTTGCGCGGGTACGAAGATGTTGCGGTCGATAACTGAATTCACATTCTGCATGCTGCTACTGCCGGTCACGATGACACTTAGACAGCCGCCATAAAAGGAGCTATCGGCGATCTTCGACGAATTGGCTCCCGCAACGGACTTTATGTAATAGCCGCCCGTGTTCGAAACACCCGGTCCACTCTCGAAACAGACGTGACTCACCTCTGATTGCGGAGCTTGCAGCGTTAGCAGGCTCAGGTTGGCCCTGAGCGCGCGGAAGCCTTCAGTGCAAGTGTGCCCGTACAACCCGGAACCGCCTCCCGAGCCGGTGATTATGACCAACTGACTGGCCGTCAGGGCCGACGCGATTCCGTACACGTGGCCGCCAAGGTCGAGCGTCACGTGGCGTGCTGCGGCGCTGTCGATCGCCGCCTGTACTGCCGCTGTGTCATCGCTCGAACCGTTTCCTTTCGCGCCAAACTCAATCGGCGTGACGGCACCTTTGAGCTGGTTGGCAAGTGCCGTTGTGGTGATGCCGGCAATGGGCTGAGTCTTCCCGTCGGTCGTAGCGGTGCTGCTGGTGAGCGCTGGTAACGTGCGATTTTGTGCAAACGCCGAGACGCAGGTGAACAAAGCCAACGCCAACAGCACTGAAAACTTCGTTGTCATTCAGCCTACCCCCAACTCATCCATGTAGGTGGAAGCCTTGAGCATGAACATGCCCCTATTCCAGTAGTAGTCGCCGCTCTCCAAGAACTTTTGAGCCGTAGGGAGATCAGGTTTCTCAACGATAGCATCGACCTTGTACACCGACTGCCGTTCTTCAGAGCCGCACCGCGGCGGATGTAGCCGTAGCCGGTGTTCGGGTTTCCGGGCTCAATGCCGAATGCCACAAGGTGATCATCGGCAGCAATCCGCGCTGCCGCTAGTGCGGCTTTCATGAACGCAGCTTCATTGAGGATCACATGATCGGACGGCAATACCATGAGCAATGCGTCGCGATCTTTGCTCAACGCAACCAGAGCGGGGGCGATGGCTGCTGCGGTATTGGGCGCAATCGGTTCTAGAATGACTGAGGCAGGCTTGCGTAACTGCTCGACTACGATGAACGTTGTTCGGCGTTCGATACGACGATGGGCGCAACGGCATTGGGAATACTGGCGAGCTTGAGATATTGTTTCGGATAGCCGCCCCGAGACATGGGCCAAAGGCGTGTGCCGCTGCCACCACACAGGATTACCGGATGAATGTTCACAGAAAGAAGTCTCTTGTTGCTTGATGGCGATAGCGCTCAAGGGACGCATCGCCACGCCAGAATATTTTCCCAACACAAAAGGCGGCGATCATCGAGCCGTGCAAAAAAGGATTGGTTCACGTATGCAACCGTCAATGATATTAAAGTAAGCCAGTTTGTATAATTAATTTCTCTTTCCATAGCGCCAACGTGCATGCAGCAGAACATTCCGACTCCAGCGTGTGGCCTTGATTAATGGACGCAAGTTATTGCGATATATCTTATCGAGCGGTCGAGTGGAGGGAACAGCTAGCTGCCGAACAATGGCTTCCGGCGTAGTGAAGAGTCTTAGTGACCAGTCCCAGTAGAGCGGGTAGCGCAACAATACGCCTGCCGTTAGCATGTCAAGAGACAGTTTCCGTCTGCGCCAACGTTGCTCGAGCGCGTCTTGCGTCAGTCCCCATCCCGCATAGAATGGCAAGCCGTAAGTGCTCACAGGCTTGCCGCGAATGAGCGCCTCAAAGCCAGCGAGCGAGGAGAGCGTATGGACTTCATTGGCTACCTCAAGCAGCGAAATCAGATCTGCATTCGTTTCTACGATATCGGCAAGCTTTTCCGCTTCGATCAGGCCGGGTCGATTTCCTGATAAAACGTCCGGATGTGGTTTGTAGACAATGAATGCGCCCGGATTGCTCGCGCGTACTTCGCGTAGCAGTTCCTCGGCGGTCGAAATCCCGCTCGTTCCAAGTCGGATGGACGCGTCGTCCGCTACCTGTCCCGGAACGAGCAACATCCGTTTGCCCGAGGGGCAAAGCCACCCCGGTTTGCGGCGGCCGAGATTGTACTTGGTTAGCCCCAGGCGTGTAATGTCGCTGCGCAGGGCGCGTGCACGCGCGAGTTCAGCTTCGCCGAATTCTGTATCGTTGAGGATATGCGTAAGGTCATTCGGGCAACTTGCGTCGAAATACAGGCCGCGACGATCAATGACCTGACTCAGTGGCGCCACGTGGTCAGAGCCAAGACCGGTCGAATGCAGGAAGCCGTCCTCAATGCGAATCGCGGGTATGTGTGCCGGCAAGCCTTCCGGGCTGCGCGCACCCCAGAAGGCTGCATGTTCCCCGGGCTGCACGTGTTTCGCTTCGCTTACCCAACGTAAGGTGCTGCCACCTGCTGTCAGATAGGGCGTGGCCAAGGGACGCTTCCACCATTGGAAACGGACGCCCGCGACACGAGGCATATCCGCGAAGCGTAGTACCGTGGCACGGTGCACTTCAATGCCGGTGAGTAGAGCATCCAGTGACCCAGATTCGCGCGTGACGGGGTCGAGGTGCCTGGCAAGGCGAACGAATGCGGCCTCAAACAACGCATCCAGCGAGGAAGTCGTGCGGTGTTCAGGTTGCCTTGCATGATCGTATGTCAGTCCACGCCCCGCATACCATGGCGTGCCGAACACATGAAGCGGAACGTTGCACAGTAACGCTTGCATGCCTTCCGGTGCGGACACGGTGTAGACATGATCGAAGTGCGGGATCGACGCACAGAGGGAATCGGGTTGGCCAATCAATCTGGGCGAGATTTCCCGCAGCGGGCAAAGTGTGGCTAGCCACTTGTCGACGTGTTGCGCGCCGCTGCGGGCGAGCCAGAATTCGGCGCCGTGATGGGCGGCATGCGCCGCGGTCGCCATACGAACGAATTGGCGCGCGCGCGTTTTTTCGTCGTTGTCGAAATCCGTGGCGGTGGGTTCATCGATCAGCAGCACACGCTCACTCTTGGCCGGTACCTGCAAGCCGGTGTGCGCACGGGGCACGCAATTCGCGGGGTCGAACGCACACGCCGCGCGGAAACGCTCCATCAGCGACGCCGTGCCGGGACCCGCAGAAGGATGTTTTGCTAGTTCTGCATCGATGCAGTCGAGCCAGCCGGACGTAGTGATCTCGTGCGATGGCGCGACGAACCACGACAGGACGGGCCCAGAAGCACGCGGCATGATGCCGTTGGCCCAGGCGCCCGTCTTCGCCGCCTGGCGTCGCGACATTGCTACATTCATTGAACTAGCATTTCCACAAAGCGATCAATGTGCTCGAAGTGTTCGCGCCACGTCGGTATATTGAAGTGCTCGATTCGCGCAAGTTGCGCGGCGCGTTCGGCGCTAAAGGGCTGTGCGTAGGCTCGTATTTTTGCAACCCAGGCGGGGCCGTCGAGCGGATCGAGATAGTCCGGGATTTCGCCCGCAATTTCATGAAAGACGTCAAGATCGCTCGCGAGCACAGGCACGCCAAGCACGAGCGCCTCGACCAGGGGCATACCGTAACCTTCAACGAAGGACGGAAACACGAGTGCGCACGCATGTTGAAGCCATGTGAGCATCTGCTCGTCCGTGCAGTCTGGTAGCTCGATGACGGCGCACCTGACGCTCTCGCAGCGCTCGAGCATGTCAATCACATTCTCGCATTCCCAGCCACGCCGGCCGATGATAACGAGCTTGGGCGCGAGCGCGCCTAGCTGCTCGACGAGTTTTCGCCATACGTGCAACATGAACCAGTGATTCTTGCGCGGTTCGATGGTGCCTAGCATGACAAAGTAAGGGTGCTCAAGCGGACTCGGGGCATCGATTCGAGACGAAATGCCGGGCGCAAGCCGGGCAATGACGTTGGGTGGCATCGGCAGATTGGCGCGGTCCGCTTCTGCCTGGAGTTCGTCAAGCGTGTCCTGTGAATTCAGCACCAAGCCGTCGGCATGACTCAGCGCGGTATGGATCCGCTCCCGGTGCACCTCCTTTATCCCCGGGCGGCAATATTCGGCATGTGTGATCGGAATCAGATCGTGGATCATGAAGACCGATCTGATGCCACGGCGCCGCATCGCCCGGAAATAGCGCGGGTATTGCATGCCGGTATGACTAGTATGGAGTAGGACTCCACGCTTCGGCACATCGCGTCGCAAACCCACAATGCCGCGCACCACTCGCGCGCGGATCGCGTGACGGGAAGGCTGCGAGCCAAGAACGAGGTCGAATGCCTGCCTTGAAGCTTTCTCAGAGAGGATTGTTGAAAATCCGAATTCACTGAGAACGGCACGCGCTCGCGGGCGGTAATGCTCCATGTATGCCAGCCCGACGCGGTCTACTCCGGTGGGATGTAGTGCATTGGAAACACGAGCTAATAGTCGTGAAATATCCAAAAAAATGTTTGACACGGACAGGAATTTTATACCGAAAAATGCCGCGCGCTGGGCGTTTGAAAAAAAATGATTCAAGCCAGCAGCGGCTCGCAACTTCATTCTACCTTGTGCGACAATCACTGCCGCTCCTGAAATGACCAGAACGTCAAAAATGCATAGTATATGTCGCCGAACGAGGTTTGCGCTTATTGGCGCTGTAATAGGAGTTAGTGCCTGTTCATCCATTCCCAATTCGGGCCCCAGCCGATCGCAGGTCAACGATGCGGCCGCGCAGAATCGCGTAGCGGGAATTCAGATCGTGGACGTCACAGACGCGATCGTCAAAAGGCTTTATTCGGAACGCAGCAGCGCGGATTTCTCGTCCGTGCTGGGGGCGGGTAACGATTTTCGACAGCAGCTAGGTGTTGGTGATGAGGTGCAGGTCTCGATTTGGGAGGCGCCGCCCGCCACGCTGTTCGGTGGTGGCGTGTCGGCCGCTGGGGGATCGGATTCCACAGTCATGCCCTCCGGCACGCGTGCGACCACGTTGCCGTCACAGATAATTGATGGCGATGGCACAATCAATGTGCCTTTCGTTGGCTCCGTTAAGGCCGCAGGATCCACTCCTACGCAATTGCAGGCGTATATCGCCGGTCGGTTGAAAAATATCGCGCATGATCCGCAGGTGCTTGTGCAGCTGGCAAGGAATGAAACGTCCTACGTCACGGTGGTAGGCGACGTCTCAAACAGCACCCGAATGCAACTCAGCGCGCGCGGCGAGCGAGTTCTTGATGCACTAGCCTCGGCGGGCGGCGTGAAAGACCCGGTCGACAAAATTATGATCCAAGTCACACGTGCAGATACCGTGGCGTCGGCTCCGATGCAGAAGGTCATTCGTGATCCGCACCAGAACGTACGATTGAAAGCCGGCGATGTGGTGACGGCGTTATTCCAGCCTTACAGCTTCACGTCACTCGGTGCGACTGGCAAGAATCAGGAGGTCAACTTCGAGGCGCAGGGCATCTCGCTGGCTCAAGCGCTTGCGCGATCCGGTGGTCTCGATGATTCGCGTTCTGACGCGCGAGGCGTGTTCATATTCCGGCTCCAGGACGCACATGCACTCGACTGGCCGAATCAGCCGATACGGACGACGGCGGATGGAAAAGTGCCTGTCATCTACCGCATCAACTTGCGAGATCCCGATTCGTTCTTCATGGCGCAGAGTTTCATGATGGACAACAACGATGTGCTCTATGTATCGAATGCACCGGTGACGGAGATGCAAAAGGTGCTGAACTTGGTTTTCTCGGTCGTGTATCCGGTCGTGAATGGGGTGCAGACGTTCAAGTAGCGCTGTGACGTCTTGCTTCGGCAGGGTATAGGTTGGGTTTAGGGTGAACATGAATCGTATCGTTGCAATCGACGGCCATAATCTCGCGCTACAACGCGGAACGGGAGTCGCCACCTATGCGAAAAGCCTCGCGGACAACATTCGCGAGATGGGTGGGAAGGGGTGGACGCTATACGGTGCGCCCATATCGCAGAAGCAAAAACCGATGCTGCGCGAGATCTCCTTTTTTGATTACCTTGGAGGAGCGGGAAGGCCGCGGCGGCAGTGGTGGTCCCGGACGGCAAAGGACGTGTCCCGATACCTGCGATCCCCGCTTGGATATTCAGCAATCGAGATTCCGCAGAACGGCGTAGTGGAAAGCAGGTGTTTCGACAGCCGGCTGCCGAGGGGGGCGCGGCTCTTCAATGTCGATGATCTGTTCCTGATGGCGAGGGATCATTTCAAGCAGCATCGTAAATTTCTGAAGATCCGTTTCGACGAGAAGCCGGATGTCATGCATTGGACATATCCGTTGCCGATTGTGGTGGAGGGAGTGCCCAATATTTACACGCTGCACGATCTTGTGCCATTGCGGCTGCCTTACACAACCCTCGATAACAAGCGCTATTATCAGCGCCTGATCGGCGGGTGCATTGAGTATGGCGACCGCATTTGCACGGTGTCGGAGAAGTCCAAAGAGGACATTCTTCGCTTGTTCGACGTCCCTGAGGAAAAGGTGAAAAATACCTATCAGGCAGTCGACACCTTTGCTTTCAAAGGCGAGAAGTCTGATCGGAATGCCGAGCAGGAGGTGTCCGGCATCTACGGGCTGGAGCCGTATGACTATTTCCTGTTCTTCGGTGCTATTGAGCCCAAAAAAAATGTCGGTCGACTGGTCGAAGCTTACCTGTCGTCGGAAGCAGCGTCGAAACTCGTGATAGTCGGATCGAGGGCCTGGAAGTCTGAAGAAGAGACGAAACTTCTCGACGCTCTCGAGAAACACAATTCGGCCATGAGCAAAAACGTTCGACTGTTTGATTACGCACCACGAGCGTTTCTTATCAGCCTCATTCGATGTGCCAAGGCGGTCGTGTTTCCGTCGTTATATGAAGGGTTCGGGCTGCCTGTGCTTGAAGCGATGCAACTAGGCGTGCCGACCTTGTGTTCCACTGAAGGGTCGCTGCCGGAAATCGCTGGGAACGCCAGTCTGATCGTGAATCCGTACGATGTCGCCGAGATCGCCCGGGCGCTGGAACGACTGGACGCCGACGCCGGATTGCGTGCAGATCTCGCCGAATTGGGCCTGGCTCAGGCAGGGAGATTCAGTGCGGAAAATTATCGAAACAGGCTGACTGAGTTGTATGACTCGGTGCTATGACGAAAGGTTGATGCTCACGCGCCGACGCATGAACCGGCATTTACGTTGAATCAATATGTTTACTGACAAGATACTGCGCAACAAGGCGCGAAATGCTGCGCGTAGCGGCAATTGGGATATGGCGATCCGCTATTATCGACAACTTTGCCGGACGCATTTCGACAACGCGAAAGACGCAATTCAGCTTGGGCATGCCTTAAAGGAGTCCGATGATAGCGAACAAGCGCTGGCCGTTTATCTACGAGCCGCCGATGTGCATCGGGAGGACGTGGACGCGCAACGGCAGGCTGCGCTATTCCTGATGCGACTAGGGCGTCGTAACGATGCAGCCGTGTATTTTGCACGTACGCTGATTCTCGATAGTCGTCTCGACGATATCCGGGCGCAATTGCAGGGGCTTGGATTCACAGACCCGTTGGCGCTTGACGTGATCATGCTCAAAGCGGGGCTGATCGGCAGCGATCGATTGCTGAAACCGATTTCTCCGATTAGACGCTTCCTTATGGGAGCAGCGCTTAAACAAGCGAGAGCTTCGAGCAAGCAGAACAAGTGGTCAAACGCCGAAAGCTCCTATCGCGCGGTGTTGAAGCATGCTTCCGGACAGCCGCGCGTTTTGATTCAACTCGGTCACGCGTTGCGCGAGCAGGGAAAACTGGAAGAAGCGCTGATTGAATATCGTCGTGCAACGCTGCTCTTTCCTCGCGATCCCGATCCATACGTCCACATCGGACACGCGCTTAAACAGCTCGAACGCAGAGACTCTGCTCTGGAGGCGTACTTGGTTTCATGGCGGCTTCGACCCGGACAGCCGGAAGTCCTGCGGGAGATTCATGCTTTCAGAAGCGATTTTTCGGGCGATGTCCTGGATTCTGGCAATGTGTCGCCGCCGGACCAAGGCAATCTGGAAGTCAGACAACTCGTCATAGAGCGTGTGGAGCGTATCGAACGGTCGCAGCTTGCCGAGGAGTCGTGGCTGGATCACAGGCAGAAGGTCATTTTCAAGTACCTCTCCGGCTCTCTCGCTTATAAGGAATAATTGACTCGTGCGTATAGTTATTGATCTCCAGTCGTGCCAGAACGGTAGCCGTCACCGTGGCATCGGCCGGTATGCCATGAGCATCGCCAAAGCGATGATACGCGTAGGTTCGGTGCATGAGTTCCTGATTCTCCTGACCGATCGTTTTCCGAACACCATCGAGTCGATCCGAAAAGAACTCGAAGGTTACGTTCCGCAAGACAGAATACTGGTCTGTAGTCTTTTCGAAGGGACAACTGCAGCAGACCCGAACAATGCTTGGCGCAATCACGCCGCCGAGACGCTGCGTTCAGCATTCATTACGCGTCTCGAGCCGGATATGGTCTTTATTCCAAGCCTGTTTGAAGGATTCTGGGACGACACGGTAGTTTCCGTGGACCCGGCTCCTTATCCGACAGCTGTCACGCTGCATGATCTGATTCCACTGGAAGAACCAGAGCGATATATTCCTGCGCGCAACGATCAGGACGCTTACTTCCGTCGGTTGAGAGATGCCAAGCGTGCCGATTTGCTGATTGCAATTTCGGCCTTTGTCGCCGAAGAGGCTCGGCAGCGGATGGCTGCTGATCCCGACCGGGTGGTCGTTGCCTACAATGGCATCGACGAGCGTTTCCGACGCCCCGTGCATGGCAGTATTGATCGCGCCGACCTGATGAAACGAATGGGCATCGCACGCCCTTTTATCTTCAACACGAGTCCGCTTGAATATCGGAAGAACCTGGAAGGGTTGATCGCTGCATTTGCGTCGATGTCCAAGGCTGTGCGGGAAGAGCACCAGTTGGTCATCGCCGGAAAGATGGACGACTATGCAAGGAAGTACCTGAACGGTCTGGCAAAAGCAGAGGGACTGCCTGCCGATACGATCGTGCTGCCCGGTTACGTGTCGGACGAGGACCTGATCGCACTGTATTCGGAATGTTCGTTGTTCTCTTTCCCGTCCTGGAGCGAGGGTTTTGGCTTGCCTCCATTGGAGGCTATGGCCTGCGGAACCCCTGTGATCGTGGCGAACACCACTTCGCTGCCGGAAGTGGTCGGCCGGGAAGATTTGCAGGCGGATCCGTCCAAACCGCCGGAAATGGGCGCTGCCATGGAGCGTGTGCTGACCAATTCATCGCTTCGCAACGAACTGGTGGCCTTTGGCATCGAACGATCGAAGGAATTCACGTGGGAGCGTCCGGCTCGAATCATCCTTGCCGAATTTGAGCGCGTACATGTTGAGCGTCAAGCATACAGGGCCGCTGATGCGTCGCTATCCGCTCGGCCACGCGTCGCATTCGTTTGTCCGCAGATGGATAGCATCAGTCATGTCGGCGGACGCATTGCCGGCCTGGTTTCAGCATTGGCTCGCGTCTGTCATGTCACGTTGATTGCGTCCCGGCGACCTACGTCTGATCAGTGGGCAGTGGCGCAAGTGGAATGGCGCGAATTGGGATGGCTAGACTGGAACGCGGCACGTTTCGATCAGATTATCTACGCGGGGGACGCAATTGGTGCTGCTGAGTTTGCTCATATCGTAGCTGCGTACCCAGGCATCTATTTGCAACTCGAAACGATTGGTCGGACGTTCGATACTACTGCGGAACTGCCGGTTCCAATCCAGCGAGATATCGTGGCCAGTGCCGGAATCGGCGGCATTATCAAAGCGGCAACGACCAGATACTATGCGGCCGATTTGCGCGCAATCGTTGGAACGAGCGTGCGCCAGGCCGCCAGGCAGACACTTGAGGAAGGTACCGCGGGTCTTCCGTGGCTTCCACTGGCGGGCGATCGGGAGGCCGCAGCCCGCTATCGGGAAGCGGTCGGTGTGCCGCGACGCGTTCCCCTGCTGGTCGCGATCGTTGCTAGAGATGAGTCGGCGGGCAACTGCATCGCAGCATTCAGGGCGGTGGTGGCTTCTGAAGGCGACGCTCATTTTGTCGTTCACGCGCTTGACGAAGCGTCTGTGGAAAATACGAAATCGTCCGTGTTGCACATGCAAGGGCAGATTCGTCGCGCAGAAGGCGATCTGAGCCCGTATTACCGCGGTATTTTCTCGACGGTGGACCTAGTGCTGGTCGGGAGTGATATTTCGCCCGAGTTGGCCCGGCGAATCCATGCTGATGCAGAAAGTCTCAAGGTCAAGGTTCTATTCAGTGCAGAACTCCATCACGATCTGACCGGCGAGATGAAAAATACTCTCGCGCTGTTGCGCCAGGGCGGAGAACGCGCCGCGGCATTGATTGCGCCCCCTGATCCCCGACCGATAGAAGCGTGGGTACGGTCCATCGTGTCCTCAATGGCGACCGTTACCCGCCACAAGCCGGCCCAGCTGGAACTCGTCGAGAAAAACCTGTGTGGCAGTGTGCGTGACAGGCGAGCAAATTCCAGAGATGTAGCGCTTGTTTCGATTGCGCTGTCGAATAACCTTGCGCTTGAGCGTGAGCCCCTTTTCTGTATCGATATTAGTGCGTATGCCGCTCCAGGAGCGATACGGCGTCTGGATCCGTCGACGAGACAGAAACTGCTGGCGTTGATCCAGCGGGGTAATCGGCATGTGCGAGCGGTTTTCTTCAATGAAGGTAAATTCGTTGTCGCCAATCAGTTCATAGCCAATCTGGTCGGTTTGCGGAATTTTTATCTCCCTGACGAGATTCTGGTCGCGCGACCGGGCGATCGAATCGTTGGTGTGGACTACCTTTATTCGTTCGCGCAAGCGTCGATTCCGGCGTTACTGGACCTGCAGACTCGTGGCGCGGCGGTGTTGTACGTGGCGACAGGCGACGCGGCACGCGCAGGCGGGAACGAGAAGGCCCTCGCGGACATCGTCTACGCCTGGGCCGAGAAAGTGGCCTTCAGCATCGCTCGCCGCGTAAATACGTCTTCGGCTACTGCAGGCCGTACGTCGTCCGATCAAACGTTGGCGACCATTATGCGCGCGGCTTCGGCTGCGAAGATGCCGCTTGAAATACTGGCGCTGGATGGTCCGCCGGACGGTCTGTTCGATGATACGACGAGTCCTTCTGACTTCGTTCAGGAGCGTGTTCCAAGTGCACTTGAAGTTGCAGTCGCCCGCGTTGCGAATCGGACAGGAGAGGAAGCGGCGCAGCCAGTTGCTGCACTCGACTACACGGTTATGGGACATCTGCTTGGCAGCTATAGCCTCGCAATCATCAACCGCGCTGTCGCCTCTGCATTGGAGCGGGCCCTCCCTGGGCATGTGTACTATTCGGCTTATGAGACGGACCCGATTAATCATACCGAAGGCGTTCCTGCTGACGAACAGCCTTTAATGATCGAGCTTTGTGAGCGGCCACGCCCAAGGCAGGATCGGGAGATAGTCATCAGCCAGCACTGGCCTATCATGCCGCCCAAGGGCCAGCCGCGCTTAGCGCTGTCTCTTTTCCCGTGGGAAGAGAGTCATGTTCCCGCAGGCATAGTGCAGACGCTGACCAACGGCTTCGATGCGGTCATCGCACCGGCCCAATGTGTCACCGATGCGCTAAGCGTGTCAGGCATGAGATTGCCCGTAGCGACGATCGGGCAGGCGGTCGATCTCGCGCCGTTTCATGACGTCGCTCGTCAGCGAATCAGCCGTCCGATTCGTCGATTTCTGCATATTTCATCCTGCTTTCCTCGCAAGGGCGTCGACGTACTGCTTAAGGCGTGGGCAAAAGCGTTCGTGAGCGAGGATGATGTCGTATTGGTCATCAAGACGTTCCCGAACCCGCACAATGACGTGGAGCAGCAACTCGACGCTTTGCGCGCGCAATATCCTGACATGGCGCCTGTAGAAGTGGTCAACAGGGATGCAGAACGCAAAGAGATGGCGTCTTTCTATGCCGATGCTGACGTTATGGTCCTGCCATCCAGAGGAGAGGGGTACAACCTGCCTGCTCTGGAAGCGATGGCGGCTGGCTTGCCGCTTATCGTAACCGGGCATGGTGGGCAACGTGATTTCTGCGGGCCAGACCAAGCTCGGATGATCCGATTCCGTTTCGCACGCTCGAGCAGTCACGTGACGGGCAGTCATTCAATGTGGGTCGAGCCTGATGTCGATGATCTGGTCGCAGCTCTGCGCGAACATGTCGATCCAGCTAAAGCTGCAGATGTCGAGCGCCGTCGTCAAAACGCCCTGACAGCGGCTGCGGTCGAAGGAGACGCAGACGCCTGGGTGAATCGTTTGAACGGCACGGTTTCAGACTTGCTTAAACCCCAGAAGTTGGGAAGTCCGAAATTGGGTTGGGTCAGTACCTGGGAAATCCAGTGTGGCATTGCGCAATATTCGGGTTATCTGTTGAATCGCATGAGCGCGGACCAGCGCAAGAGCACAATGATTCTCTGCGATTACCGTACGAAGGTGCCTGCTAAACTGGCCGATGGTGCGCTGCCTCACACGCCGGTATGGCAGTTCATTGGCGACAAGGCGCAGGAGATAGTACAGGCCGCGCGGGAACATGAGGTAGAAGCACTTGTTATCCAGCACCAGGATGGGCTGATTTCTTGGGAGCAACTCGGTCGAATCGGAGCCGATCCGAAGCTGGAAGCCATCGTGTCGATTGTCGTGCTCCACAACGCACGCAATCTGCGGCGCGTGGGTGGCGAGGAGGCCGCAATGGTCATCGAGGGACTGTCCAAGATGACGCGCGTGCTCGTGCACAACATCGATGACATGAATTTCCTTCTTGGTTTAGGGCTACGACGTAATCTCGGGCTGTTTCCTCATGGCGCATTCACACCTCGTCAGACAGGTTGGCCGCGATTTATAGGGCCGAGCGATTCGCCAATTATCGGCTGTCACGGTTTCTTCTTTCGCCACAAGGGCATCGACAAGCTGATTCGGGCCGCTGCAAAGTTGCGACGTGAATGGCCAGGCTTGAGACTGCGGCTGGTCAACGCGCGTTTCTCCGGGGCAGAGCATGATCACACGATCAACGAGTGCCGGGCCATCGCACGCGAAGTCGGCATGGAAGATGCCATCGAATGGCATCTTGATTTCCTCCCGGTGGAGGAGATCGAGCGCTTGCTGTCGGAATGCGACCTGATTGCGCTGCCGTATAGCGAAAGCGATGACTCCGCCAGCGGGGCTGTGCGAACGGTTATGGCAACTATGGTCCCATTGGTTGCGACCCGCGTGCAGATTTTCGCGGAACTGGATGAAGCGGCGGCATGGGCGAACGATAACGATCCCGACGAACTCGTTAGGACAATTGCCCCGTTGCTCAAGAGTCCGGCGAAGCGTCGGGAGATACAGGCAGGTATGAATAGCTGGTTGACGGCGCATGACTGGCAACGCATGGCGACCACCCTCGAGGATATGGTTTACGGTCTCGTACGGCAGAAGCGCCTCGGCTGGGGGAAGCCGCGAAATAACGTTGGTTGACGTCGTTCGGCCTGACTGGCCCCGGCAATTGAATTTTTGAGATGGATTCGGCCGACAGCCGATGCTGTTGATCCTGTCGTTCGATCCGACGGGTACCGAATTCGAAGCGGTTGGCATTATTTGAGATCTGCTTCGATCGCGGGCATTCCACATCGCGATCATGCAAGAGTATAGATTTACTGTTAAGGAATCAGATTTGGAAAACGCATCGGAAAACTCGGCGTTACCGCATGGACTTGGCGCAAAGGACCGAGGGATGGGGCGTCTCAAGCGCGTAAATTGGCTCTTTGCTCTGACCGTACTCGTGCCAACGGCATTGGCTTCGATCTATTATGGCTTTGTTGCATCGGATGTTTATGTTTCAGAGTCGCGATTCGTCGTGCGCAGTGCACAGCAACAGCCCCAAATGAGTATGATGGGGCAGCTGCTGTCTGGCAGCGGCTATTCTCAGGTAGATCAGGATACTTACCCTGTTATCGACTATGTCGAGTCACGTGATGCTCTGAAGGAATTGAATGGAAATGATTTCATTCTCAACCACTATTCCAGATTCGGAGATTTTATAAGCCGGTTCCACGTAGGTCTCGACAATAGTTTCGAAGCGTTGTGGCGTTATTATTCGAAACATATCATTGCGATAGATGTCGATGATACGTCAGGAATCACAATACTTCGAGTCAAAGCCTATAACGCAGAAGATGCCAGGAATATCAGCGTCTCGTTGATCCGTATGGCCGAACGTCTCATCAACAAGATGAACGAACGTGCGGCTACGGATACGGTGAGCCTTGCCCAACAGGAGGTCAAGGAAGCATCCGTGAGATCCCGGGAGGCGGCGGTGGCCCTGGCTGCCTATCGGAACTCCCATTCGATCTTTGATCCTGACCGACAATCGGCCATGCGTCTGCAGCAGGTGACTCTGCTCCAGACGCAGTTGTTTTCCGCTCAATCGCAACTGTCGCAGATTGAGGCCGTTTCGCCGCAGAATCCACAGATCCCCGTGCTGCGGAAAAATATCGACCTGATCCAGAAGCAGATAGACGTGACTACGGGAGCGGTAGCAGGCAAGCAGGATTCGCTCTCACAGAAAATGACCGATTTTGAGCGACTGCAACTGGACTCCGAGTTTGCGGACAAACAGCTCGCATCGACGATGGCGGCTCTGGAAAACGCCCGCAGCGGGGCGGCAAGAAAGCAACTGTACCTCGAGGAACTGGTTCAACCTAATTTCCCTGATGTGGCAATCGAGCCAAAGCGGATACGCAACATTGCAACCGTTTTTGCATTGGGACTTATTTGCTGGGGTACCCTCAGCTTGCTGATTGCCAGCGTTCGAGAGCACAGAGACTAAATATGCCCAGTTACGTCGGGACTAGCTTTTATCGGTCATTGCAGATTCAGGGCCGGGTACTTTTCGCGCTGCTTATGCGCGAAATCATCACGCGCTATGGTCGACATAACATTGGCTTTGCTTGGTTGTTTGCGGAGCCCATGTTGTTCACTTCCGGAATTGCGGCGTTGTGGACTTTGCTAAAGGAAGGCGGCGCCACCAGTCATCACATCAACGTCATCGCATATGCAATCACTAGCTATTCTACCGTGCTGGTCTGGCGCAATACGATAAGCCGTTGTACGCTGGCGATCGAACCGAATATGTCTTTGTTGGTCCACCGCAATGTCAGGCCGATAGACTTTTTTATTGCGAGAGTCGTCTTGGAACTGGCTGGCTCGAGCCTGTCGGCCCTTGCCATGCTTTCTATGTTCATCGTGATTGGCGTCATTCCTGCTCCGGTTGATATCCTCACAATGTTGAAGGGGTGGTTCGTGCTGTGCTGGTATTCTGCGGCGATGGCATTCCTGATCGGCGGTCTGACGGAATACAGCGATCTGGTTGAAAAACTTTGGCATCCTATTGCCTATTTCCAGTTACCGCTTTCGGGAGTTTTCGCAATGGCTGCGTGGCTCCCTCCTAAACTCCGGCATATCGTACTTCTGTTTCCGGTGCCGAATGCCGTCGAAGTATTCCGGCTTGGTTATTTCGGGGACATGATACGACCATATTACGACATGAAATATACATGCACTGTTTGCCTAGTTCTGACCTGGTTAGGATTGTTGGTGGTGAGTGGTGCGTCGCGAAGGCTCGACGCTAAATGATTGCCCTCCGTAATCTGAACAAGTATTACAGAACCCGTGCTGGCCGACGTCATGTGCTCAACGATATCTCGTTCTCGCTGGAGAAAGGCGAGCGAATCGGCATTCTGGGACGAAACGGCGCGGGGAAATCGACTTTGATCCGTATGATTGGCGGCGCGGAGCTTCCGTCGTCTGGACAGATCGAAAGAAGAATGTCTGTATCGTGGCCGCTTGCGTTCAACGGAGGATTCCAAGGTAGCCTGACCGGGTTCGACAATATCCGGTTCATCTGCCGCGTCTATGAGGCAGATTATCATACGGTTTTACCGTTTATAGAAGAGTTCACGGAGCTTGGGCAGTATCTGAGGGAGCCGCTCAAAACATACTCATCCGGGATGTCGGCGCGCCTTGCATTTGGACTCTCAATGGCGATCGAGTTCGATTGCTTTCTTATTGATGAAGTTATCTCAGTTGGCGACTCCAATTTTCATCGGAAGTGTCAGCGGGAGCTTTTCGAGAAAAGAAGTGACAGAGCGATGATCGTGGTGTCTCACGATCCTCATCTGATTCGGGAGCACTGTTCGAAAGCTTCAGTCCTGCGGGCTGGGCGACTGCATCATTTCCCGACTCTCGATGATGCTTATGCTTTTTATGAAAACTCGTAACACGTAACACGGAACGGCGAAATGACTCATTATGGAGATAGCAGGCAACGCTTGATATGCTTTTGCGAAACTGATTCCGCTATCAGGGCGGTCCGGAGAAGGTGGCATGCTAAATAATTCTCTTGGCAAGATAAAATCGATCGGTGCTGAAGAATTTTCTTTTACGCCAAAGGGCGTGAAGGGATACGCCATTGTCGGCCCGTATCATTCTTTGCCTGCGGGTAACTATAAAGTTGAGTTTGGTTTCGCGGACGTCGATCCGGATCACGGACGAGAAGACGATATCGTCGCAATTGTAGATGTCACTTACAATTTCGGGAGAGAAACAGTGGCGCGCAGGGAGATCTTACATAGAGATCTCACCGGATGTGAGCAACGAGCGTTCGCTTTGGATTTCAGTATAAAAAGTACTGAAAATATGGAGTTCAGGGTTCTGGTTACAGGTGCACGCGATCTCGCTACCAGATTGCGGCGGCGGATATCTTTTAATGGTAAATCGATCGATTTCCCTCCCACAATAAACGAGGCGCCTGCGCAAGACGCGAGGCATTTCAGTCCCTATCTCTCCCTAGATCGCGCGATCATCGATGGCGACGGTAAAGTCCCGATGTTTTGGGTCACCGGCCACTCCGAAACTTCTTTTGGGAACTTCGGCGATGCTCTTAGTCCCGTCGTTGTTGAAGCGCTATCTGGACTGTCGAGCCATCATCAATCCCCCAACGAATCCCTCGTACGGCTTGTCACTGCAGGAACTGTGCTGAACTGGCAAGAGTCTGGATACATTCACGTCTGGGGTACCGGGCTGGATCCCGCTTACGATCATAGCCATCAGCTGACTCAGCATGGATACAAAAAACCGCGCCACCTTAACATGCGAGTCCATGCGGTACGTGGCGCCCTTACTCGGAAAACGCTGCTTGACGTCGGCATCGACTGCCCTGCGGTATTCGGCGATCCTGGTTGGCTGCTTCCCAAAATAGTACCGCCGAGCGACGAGAAAACGTATGAACTCGGCATCATCCCGCACATTTCGGATTTTGAGTCACAAACTCCAACGTCCAGCATTCTCGAGCGTCTTAAGCGTTATGACATTGGAAACGAGTCCGGCATAAAAATCATCTCTACGCGCCATGCTCCTACGTGGGAGGGGTTTGTGGATAAAATTCGTGAAATTACATCGTGTCAGCGCATCATCAGCACGAGTTTTCATGGACTCATCGTGCCGCAAGCCTATGGCATTCCCGCGATCCTGTTCTCGAAGAAAAAGAATGACTGTCTAGGTTCTGGTGATCTGCTCGACGAATACAGTCATATCGATCACCGCGTTCGTGACTTTATGCTGGGCGCTGGTTATACGTCGTTGCCGATGTATTCTCGTTGCGATAGCGAGATGACGGATTGGGATGACGTCATCAAGTCGATCGATAAGGCTGCAGAGCCGGTGATTATCGACGCAACCCCATTCATCGAAAGTTTCCCGCTGCACCTGCTTCCGCCTGAAAAAAGGTGGCGCATAACTGGTGAACGCGCTGGTCAAATCCGGTTCTAGGCGCTCGCTTCACGCAACCTTCAGATCAGATGGGTCAAGTTGTGAGGACCTTGCGGCGATGGCAATCTCTTGAGTGCTCTGCACTCACTGGCGCGGCGTCACCGTTTCATTAACCCGCGGATCATTACGTTGTATTACTGCGATTTTCACAATGCCGCTGGTCTGGACGGCCTGTTGCACAAGGACTTTAAATTTTCCACGTGCAACACCTAAGTTGATGTTTTTCGCCCAATCGGTAACTTGTCTATATTGTTTTCTTGGCGCTTGCTGTATTCTTCAGTTTGATTTTGTTAAATGTTCGCCCTCTCAGGGGCTCACCCTGGGGCATCGCACTGCTAGGCCTTGCGCTGAAGTAGTTCGATCATCCGCGCTTAATCCATTCGCATGCGTCGTTCATTTCTCGCCCTGCAAGGCACGGCTTCGCCGTTCTTTGCGAGGTTAGCTGTTGCGCTTAGATCGCGCGGTCATGTCGTACGCAGAGTTAATTTTTGCGGGGGTGACGTCGTGTATGGAAACGACACCGAAGGGTGGAATTACACAGGCAAGTCGGAAGATCTGGGCGACTGGTATCGCGCCCTCCTGGGAGGGCAGCAGTTCACTGACATTATGATGTTTGGTGATTGCCGAGCTATTCATACACCGATGCATCCCCTTGCAGCGGAGGCTGGTGTCGACGTTCATGTCTTTGAAGAAGGCTATGTCCGTCCGCATTGGTTGACACTCGAAAGCCACGGGGTTAACGGTCGTTCTCTGATGTCGCGGGATCCGGGCTGGTATCTGGAGCAACGGAAGCTCATGCCTCCCAGCGTTCCACCCAAGGCCACTGGCTATAATCTTCAGGAGCGCGCTTATCACGACATTCGATATCGGGTGGCCAATACGCTGTACTCGGCGCGCTTCCCGCATTATCGTTCTCATCGTCCGCGCAACGGCCTCTCCGAATATTCGGGTCTTGCCAGGCGCGCTATGATTCAGCGCCGGCATCACAGAAATGCCGAAGCCGTCACGCGGAGCTTGCTCGATTCGCAAGCCGCCTACTACCTTTTCCCTCTCCAGCTTAACTCTGACTCGCAGATCGTTGTGCATTCGCCCTTTGATGGTGTGCGCGATGCCATCGCCAAGGTTATGCGTTCGTTCGCATCGAATGCACCGGGCGACGCAAAGCTTGTCATCAAGAATCATCCGCTAGACACAGGTCTATTTGACTATAAACGCTATTCGGAATCGCTAGCAGGTGAGTTGGGCATGCGGGACCGGCTGCATTTCATCGACGCCGGTCACCTTCCTACGTTGCTCGAGCATGCAAAAAGTGCGGTCGTTGTAAACAGTACGGTTGGCCTGTCGGCACTGCATCATCGCTGTCCCCTGATTGCGCTCGGTACTGCGATATACGACATCGCTGGCCTCACGTGGCAGGGCAGCATCGACGATTTCTGGCGTCTCGCCGAGGCGCCCGACGTCAATCTTTATGAGGCATTCCTCGACTACGTGATTCACCATACCCAGATCAACGGTGATTTCTACACTCGCACCGGCATCGAAATGGCCGTGCAAGGCGCCGTTCGGCGTCTTGAGTTGGCGCATGACTGAAATGGCTGAGCCGGCTCAACGTTTCATCATCATCACCGGCGCCAGCGCCGGCATCGGCCGTGCGCTGGCACTCGCCTACGCACAACCCGGCATGACCCTCGGCCTGATCGGTCGAAACGAGTCGCGACTTCAGGCATGTGCCGACGCCTGTTGCGCCAAAGGCGCGACTGTCATCACAGGCCTGCTCGACGTACGCAACGCCCAGGCCATGCAAGCCTGGCTCGAAGCTTTCGACGAAAATCATCCGATCGACCTGCTGATCGTTAACGCCGGCGTCGCCAGCACGCTCGCATCCGTGGACGACTGGGAAGCGCGCGAGCGCACCGCAACTATCGTCGATACCAACTTCTACGGCGCAATGCACGCCGCATTGCCCGTTATCGACCGCATGCGCACACGCGGCCACGGTCAGATCGCGTTGATCAGTTCAATCGCAGCGCTGCGCGGCATGGCCATCTCGCCAGCCTATTGCGCAAGCAAGGCCGCGTTGAAGGCATGGGGCGACTCAGTGCGTCCGATCCTTGCGCGCGACGGTATTCGTGTGTCAGTCGTGCTGCCGGGCTTCGTCAAGACAGCCATGAGCGACGTCTTCCCTGGCGACAAGCCGTTCCTCTGGTCGGCCGACAAAGCCGCCCAGCATATCCAGCGCAAACTGAAAGCAGGGCGCGCCGAAATCGCTTTCCCCACTCTGCCTGCTTTTGGCATGCGCCTTCTGCCATTGCTGCCCGCGGCAATTGCCGATGCCATTCTGGACGGCCTGTCCTATTTGCCCCGCGAGGAGCGCTGAGTGGAAACGACGCTCGCGCTCAGCTTCGCTGCCGCCGCCGGCCTCGCGCTTCTGCCCGAAGCGATCGCGGTGCCGCGTGCGTCGTTGCGCCGTTCGCCGATCGCCTTTGCTTTGCATATCGCCGCGATCGTTTTTATCTGTCTGTGCCTGTTGCTGGTCACGGGGCGCGTCAGGTTTTCCGCATTTGTCGCGATCGCGCTGGTCGCATTGCTTGCCGGTGTAAGCAACGCAAAATATGCGTCCCTGCGCGAGCCGTTTGTCTTCACCGATCTCAGCCTCTTCAGTCAACTGTTCGCGCATCCGCGTTTGTATTTGCCCTTTCTCAGCGCAGGGACAGTGGCAGCGATCGTCGTTGGCATCGCGGTTGTTATCGGCGGTTTCGTCGCGGACAAGCCAATGGCCAGCAGGCCATTGGGCGCTATCGCAATCGCTGCCGCAGCCTGCCTCGCCGCTGCCTATCTGCTCGCCACCCGCCTGCCGCTCATACTGAATCCGTGCGACGACCAAAAGCGTCATGGTTTCTTCGCCGTCTTCATCGCCTATCTCCTCAACGGCATGAAACCGGCAACGTCGCGCCAGCTGCGCAACGCGCTGGCTACGGGTCCCTTTGCCACAGGCGCGCCGCGATCGACCCCCGACGTGATCCTGATCCAGAGCGAATCGTTCTTCGACGCGCGTCGCCTCACTGAATCGATCACCCCAGCCATACTGCATCACTTCGACACTGCACGCCGCGAGTCTGTCCAGCACGGCGAGCTGACGGTCCCCGCATGGGGCGCCAATACAATGCGCACGGAGTTCGCGGTCTTGACTGGTATCGAAGGCGCGCAACTCGGCTATGCGCGCTTCTATCCGTACGCATTCGTGCGACGCGCCTGCGTATCGCTCGCTTCGTGGTTCAAGCAGGGTGGTTACCAGACCAAGGCAATTCACCCGTACTACGCGGATTTCTTCGGTCGCGAACGAGCTTTCAAACATCTTCAGATCGACAGCTTCCTCGACATCAAATCATTCGCCGATGCTCATCGCGCCGGTCCGTATGTCGCCGATATGGCGGTGGCGGAGTCGATCACCGAGGCACTAGACGAACCACGCGACAAACCCGCCTTCATCTTCGCGATGACGATGGAAAACCACGGTCCCCTGCACCTTGAACCGGTACAGGCAGGCGAGGGCGCAGCCTTCCACACGCTCGGTGACGACGCACGCTGGCGCGATCTGACCGCCTATCTGCGGCACCTCGCCAACGCCGACGCGATGCTCGGCCGCCTGCTTTCAGCGCTACGCGCACGGCGTCGCGACACGTTGCTGTGCTTCTACGGCGATCACGTGCCCGCACTGCCGCACGTATTCAGCGAGCTCGGTTGCAAACCCGCTCGCAGCGACTACATTATCTGGCGCAATTACGGCGACGCGCCCGCCACGAATAAAGATTTGGGCGCCGAACAACTCGGCCTGACCCTGATTCGAGCACTCGAACCGGGCTTGCCGAGTACTGAATCCGCGCGCACGTTGCACCCAACAACAGAACGATGACCAAACAGATTGCAATTGTGGGGATGGCCTGCCGCTTCCCAGGCCATGTCGAGAGCCCCGAGGATTTCTGGACACTGCTGCGCGATGAAAAAGACGCGGTTACGCAAGTGCCGACGGACCGTTTCGGCACGGAGTTCTATCAGCACCCGTCCAAGCGAGAAGCAGGCAAGAGCTACACTTTCTCCGCCGGCGTGCTCGACGACGTCGCCGGTTTCGACGCGCCCTTCTTCGGTATTTCACCGCGCGAAGCACAACAGATGGATCCGCAGCAGCGCCTGCTGCTTGAACTCGCATGGGAGACCTTTGAGGACGCGGGCGTGCGTCCGCGCGACATGGAAGGCAGCAACTGTGCGGTCTACGTCGGCGTCGCGAGTCCTGACTATGGCAATCGTTTCGTCGATGACCTGAACGCGATTGACCCGTATTCGGCGACGGGTAACACGCTGAGCATTGCAGCGAACCGTCTGTCGTATCTGTTCGACTTGCGCGGGCCGAGCGTATCGGTGGACACCGCGTGTTCGTCGTCGCTGGTTGCGTTGCATCAGGCGTGTCAGGCGTTGCAGTCAGGCGACGCCGAGATGGCGCTCGCGGGCGGCGTCAATCTGCTGCTGCATCCGTTCGGCTTCGTGACATTCTCGAAGGCGTCGATGCTGTCGCCGCGCGGCCGGTGCCGTGCGTTCGACGCAAGCGGCGACGGTTATGTCCGTTCGGAAGGCGGCGCGCTGGTGATGCTCAAAACGCTGGAGCGCGCATTGGCCGACGGCGACACGATCCACGCGGTGATCGCCGGCTCGGGCGTCAACTCGGACGGCTACTCGCAAGGTGGCATCAGCGTGCCGGGCGCGGCCACGCAAGCGGCATTGCTGCGCACGGTCTACAAACGCGCGGGCATCGATCCGCGCTCGCTTGCCTATGTCGAGGCGCACGGTACGGGCACGGCGGTCGGCGATCCGATCGAAGCGCGCGCGCTGATGGAAGTCGCGTCGGCAGGGCGGCCGGTTGATCGGCCGCTGCTGATCGGCTCGGTGAAAACCAACGTGGGCCACCTCGAAACCGCTTCCGGTATGGCCGGCCTGATGAAAGCGATTCTGTGCCTGAAGCATCGCGCTGTACCGAAGACGCTGCATTTCGAAACGCCCAATCCGGCGATCGATTTCGTCGGCGGCCGGTTGCGCGTGGTGGACCGTCTGACGCCGCTCGACAGCGGCGCGGAGCCGTTGGTGATTGGCGTCAATTCGTTCGGGTTCGGCGGCACGAACGCGCATATCGTGTTGCGTGAAGCGCCGGCGCAGGCAATGGCCGAAGAACGCGTCGAATCGGTTGACACGACGCTCCCGCCGCTGATCCTGTCGACCCGCTCGCAGGCCGCTTTATCGGCGCTCGCCGCGCGCTATCTGTCGATGCTCCATAACGGCACGCCGTGGGCCACGCTCGCATCGAACGCCGCGCATCGCCGTCAGTGGCTGAAGCACCGGGCGATCCTCGCGCCTTCGACGGAATCCGAAGCGCGCGCGATACTCGCCGCGCTTGCCGCGCCGACGCCGGAGCAAACGGAGCCGGCACTCGTGCAAGGCGAGGCGCCAGGCGACGACACACGTCTCGCGCTCGTGTTCTCCGGTAACGGCGCGCAGTGGGCGGGCATGGGCAAGCAATTGCTCGAGCAGGAGTCGGTGTTCCGTGCAGCGCTCGACGAACTCGACGCGCTGTGGCGCGCGGACGGCAGTCCGTCCCTGGTTGAGGTGTTGCGCGACGGGGTGAGCGCTGAATGGCTGGAATCTACCGAGCATGCACAGCCATTGCTGTTCGCGCTTCAGGTCGGCGTGGTTCGGGTCATTGAGGCACGCGGCGTCGGTTATGACGTGTGCCTCGGCCACAGCGTCGGCGAGGTCGCCGCGGCGTGGGCTGCTGGCGCGTTGACGCTGAAGCAGGCCGTACACGTGATCAAGATCCGCAGCCGCGCTCAGGGAAGCACGCGCGGCATGGGCCGGATGGCCGCCGCCGGTCTCGGCGAAGGCGCGATGCGCGCGCTAATGGCGCAAGTCGGCGTGGACGGCGCGGTGGAAATCGCGGGTGCGAACAGTCCGCAGGCGGTCACGCTGGCCGGCCCGCTTGCAGCGTTGCAGATCCTCGAAGCAGCGGTGAAGGAAAGCGGCCGTTTCTTCCAGATGCTGGAACTCGACTACGCATTCCACAGCCGTCAGATGGATCCGATCGAGCCGAGTGTGCTTCATGGCCTCGCCGATCTTGTACCGAAAGTCGCGGCGCGCAGCTTCGTCTCGACGGTCACCGGCGCAGAACTCGCTGGCACCGCGCTCGATGCCCACTACTGGTGGCGCAATATTCGCGAGCCGGTGCGTTTCGGCGACGCCATCGCACAGGTCGCCCAGTCCGGCGTGCGTCTGTTCCTCGAAGTCGGCCCGCATTCGATCCTGCGCAGCTACGTCACGCAAACGCTCGACGAGGCCCACGTAAGCGGCCGTTCGCTGCCGACGCTCAAGCGCAATCACGACAGCGCGCAGATGCTGCATCACGCGATCTATGCGGCGCTCGCGAACGGCGCGCGCGTCGATGCCGAACGCTTTGCACCGGCCGGCGCACGCGTTGCGCTGCCGTCCTATCCGTGGCAGCACGAACATTACTGGCTCGGCCCGACCCCCGAGGCGTACAACCTGGTTAATCGCCGCCGCGAACACCCTTTGCTCGGCTACCGTCTTCGCGAGCACGCGCTCGCATGGGAAAATCAGCTGGATCCGGCCGGCCTTCCGATGCTCGCCGACCACGTGGTCGATGGCGGAGTGGCGTTCCCGGGCGCGGGCTATGTCGAGATGGCGCTCGCCGCGGCGCGCGTGCATTTCGGCACCGATAGCGCCGCAGTGGAGAACCTTGAAATCCGTTTGCCGGTCGTGTTCCAGCCGCAGCATTCGAAGCTGTTCCGTTTCACGGTAGATGTGCGCACATCGGGTTTTACGATTGAAACGCGCGACCGCATGTCCGACGAAGCGTGGTCACTCAACGTCACCGGCCGCCTGCTGGCGAGCGGCTGTGCGCTCAGTACGGAAGGCGACGCGCGCGCACTGCCAGCCATCACCCTCACCGGGCTGTTCGCGCAGCCGGCCATGTGCGGCACAACGTTGTATGCCAACACCACCGCGATCGGCTTGAGCTACGGTCCGGCATTCCAATGGGTGCGCGCGGTGCACGTCGACGCGAACGCCGACATGGCGCTGGCGGAAGTGGAAGTCCCCGCCGTACTCGCGCAAACCGAATCCGAACTGAGCGCCTATGCGCTTCATCCGGCCTTGATGGACAGCGGTTTCCATCCGCTGTTCGCCCTGCTCGCATCCGCGGATCCGGCTGGGACCGAACACGCTGCCTATGTGCCGGTGCAAATCGGGCGCATCGACTATCTGCGCGGCGACGCGGTCCGCTACGTGGTCGCCCGGATCGAGCGGCGCAGTCCGCATTCGGTGGTGGCATCGTTCGACTTCGCCGACGCGCATGGGGCGATCGTCGCGCGGCTCGGCGCATGCCGCTTCCGCCGCGTCGATCTGATGGGGCGCCGTCATCATGCACCTGCACGTTACGCCTATATCGTAGAGGCCAAGCCGCTTGACGCCGACCGCGGCGCACGCATGTTGCCGGAGCCGACCGCGTTGCTGGAAGATGCCGCCGCGGCGTTGGCTGCGCAGGAAGATCAGTCGCGCAGACAGGCGCATCTGACTGAAATGCTGCCGCTGCTCGACGTGCTCGCCAGTGCCTACGCATTGAACGCACTCGATGCGATAAACGTATTTGCAGAACCGTCGCTGCCGGACTGTGCGCATCCGGCACTGCTGACGCGTCTCGTGCAGATCGTCGTTGAAGACGGTTTGGCGCAGCGTGACGGAACGCGTTTGGTGCGCGACGCCGTGGCTTGCGCAAACCTGCCGGGCATCGACGAACTTTGGCGCGACCTGCTCGCGCAGTCGCCCGCGCACGTGGCCGAACTGACCTTGCTCGCGCATTGCGGCGCGGCGCTGCCGGCTGTTTTGCGCGGCGAGGTGAGCGGTGCGCAGATCCTGCCGCCGTCGCGCAGCAGCCTGGTCGAGCATTTCTTCGAAGCGTCGCCGACATGGGCGCACGTCAATGCGCTGACCGGCGCTTGTCTGCATCGCGCCATCGAAGGGTGGAGCGAACCGCGCCGGTTGCGCGTGCTCGAACTCGATTCGCCTTCGAGCGACGTGTTGCAGCCACTCGCGATGCACATGCCGGTGCCACGCTGCGACTATACGATTGCAGGCACGCATGAGCAGCTGAGCGGCTTTGACGCGAGCGAGCATCCGTCCGTCCGGATCGCGAACATCGAGTTCGGTGATGCACCGCGCCTGTCCGGCATCGAGGCCGGCGAGCGTTACGACATTGTCGTGGCAAGCCATGTTCTGGCCGCGCAGACTGAGCCGCGTGCGCTGCTCGCCGCGCTGCGCGGCTGGCTTGCGCCAGGCGCGCTGGTCGTGATCGCAGAGCCTCGTAATAGCCGCTTCGCCGATATCGTGTTCGATCTCGACGCGGATGCCGCGCATGCCAACGCGCGCCGTGCGGCATGGCTGTCGCCGGTAGCGTTGGCGAAACACCTTGAAGAAGCGGGTTTCGATCAGGTCACACGGCATACGGAGCAGGGTCTGGATCTCGAAGGCGCACCAACGCTGATTGTTGCTCGCGAGCCGCTTACGGGCGCTTCTGCTGGCAACGAGACTGGAGCGCAGACGCCGCCGCCTGCGCATTGGTCCTTGCTGTACGCAGCGGAAACCGGGGCCGACGACACCCTGGCTGCTGCCTTGCAGGCAGCCGGCCACACGACGTCGAACAGCACGCTGAAGGTGTTGCGCCATGACATGAGCAAACTGGCCGCGCCGGCGGGGCGCCCGCATCACGTGGTATTCATCGCGCCGGATCAAACCCTGTCCGCCGATGCGGATGGCGCGGACGTAATGCACGCCCAGCAGCAGACCTCGCTTGCACTCGCGCAACTCGTGCGCGATCTTGTGGCGGTGGCAGAAGTCATGCAGCCGCAATTGTGGATCGTCACGCGAGGTGGCGCGCCAGTCGTCACACCGTTCGCAGATGCCGTAGCGCTGCGTCCCGAGCAAGCCGCGATGTGGGGGCTTGGCCGGGTGCTGGCCAACGAGCATCCGGAGCTGTCGTGTCGTTTGATCGACGTATCGCCGGCCTGCCGCGATGCAGATGCCGAATTGGCGCGCGAGCTGCTCGCGTCCGACGGCGAGGAAGAAGTGTTGCTCACCTCACAAGGCCGCTACGTACTGCGCATGCTGCCTGCGGCGAGTGCGGCATTGCGCAGCGAATCGGCTACGCCGGTATGTCCACGGAACGAAGCGGCGGTGCTCGGTTTTGCATCGCCCGGCTCGTTGCGCAACCTTGAATGGTTCGCGCTGCCGCAACGCGAACTCTCGGCCAATGAAGTTGAAATCGAACCCGTCGCAACTGGCCTGAATTTCCGTGACGTGATGTATGCGATGGGCCTCCTGTCCGACGAAGCGGTCGAAAACGGGTTTGCCGGCGCGACGATCGGCATGGAACTGTCGGGGCGCGTCGCGCGCGTCGGCCGGGACGTGCGGCGTTTCGCGCCGGGCGATGCGGTACTCGGTTTCGCACCAGCGTCCTTCGCGAGCCTCGTGCATACGAAGGCCGAGGCCATCGCCCACAAGCCCGAACGTCTCACGTTCGAAGAGGCAGCCACGGTGCCGACCACGTTCTTCACGGCGTACTATGCACTGTGCGAGTTGGCGCGACTGCGCCGCGGCGAGCGCGTGCTCGTGCATGGCGCGGCGGGCGGAGTGGGGATCGCGGCGATCCAGCTTGCGCGTCACTTGGGTGCGGAGGTGTTTGCAACGGCGGGCAGCCGCGAGAAGCGTGAATTCGTTCGTTTGCTCGGCGCCGATCACGTGTTCGATTCGCGCAGCCTTGCGTTCGCCGACGAAATCCGGGAACGCACGCAGGGTGCGGGCGTCGATATCGTGCTCAATTCGCTGGCCGGCGAAGCGATGGTACGCAGCATCGACACGCTGCGGCCGTTCGGCCGTTTCCTCGAGCTCGGCAAGCGTGACTTTTACGAGAACAGCCGCATCGGCTTGCGGCCGTTCCGCAACAACATCAGCTATTTCGGCATCGACGCCGACCAGTTGATGAGCGCATTGCCGGATCTGACCGCGCGCCTGTTCCAGGAGGTCATGCAGCTATTCGCGGACGGCGTGCTGCATCCGTTGCCGTATCGCGCTTTCCCGGCCGAACGGGTCGAGGAAGCATTCCGTCACATGCAGCAGGCGCGTCAGATCGGCAAGATCCTCGTGACGTATCCGGCAGGCACGCCAAGTCCGTCGCGTGCGAGCGCCGGCGCTGAAACGCTGCAACTCGATCCGGCAGCGGCGTATCTGATCGTCGGCGGGACTGGCGGGCTCGGTTTTGCCACTGCGCGCTGGATGATGTCGCGCGGAGCTCGAAATCTGACGCTGGCAAGCCGTTCAGGCGCGCTTGCACCGGAGTTCGCCGCAGAGGCTGCGCATTGGCGCGAAGAAAACGGCACACAGGTGCACGCGGCAGCCTGCGACGTCACCGATGCAGCCGCGCTCGATGCATTGCTCTCCGATATCGCCGCGCGTGGCACGCCGCTCAAGGGTGTGCTCCATTCGGCGATGGTGATTGACGATGGCCTCGTGCGCAATCTCGACGACGAGCGTTTCGCCGCGGTGCTCGCGCCGAAACTGGCCGGCGCGTGGAATCTGCATCGCGCCACCCGTGATGCGCG
Source organism: Paraburkholderia dioscoreae (assembly GCF_902459535.1). Lineage (NCBI taxonomy): Bacteria > Pseudomonadati > Pseudomonadota > Betaproteobacteria > Burkholderiales > Burkholderiaceae > Paraburkholderia > Paraburkholderia dioscoreae. The sequence continues at coordinate 15,541 of NZ_LR699556.1, read as the reverse complement.
GCTGGACTTCTTCGTGGTGTATTCGTCGGCGACGACCTTCCTCGGCAATCCGGGGCAGTCGAGCTATGTGGCGGCCAACAGCTTCCTCGAAGCGTTGATTGCGCAGCGCCGCGCTGCCGGTTTGCCGGGCACCTACATGGCGTGGGGGCCGCTGGACGACGTCGGTTTTCTCGCGCGCAACGCTGGGACGCGTGAAGCGCTGCAGGCGCGCATCGGCGGCCTGTCGATCTCATCGGCCGAAGCGCTGGCCGCGCTCGAACGTGCGCTCCTCAATATGAACGCGGGCGAGGCGGTGGTACGGCTCGATTGGCAGGCGCTCTCGCTGGGCATGCCGGCCGCCCGTGCGCGCCGCTACACCGAACTGCATGCGCGCGGCAATCACGAACCGGCCCGGCAGGGCGATGCGCAGATGCGTGACCAGATCTTGAGCCTGCCGTTCGCGGAGGCGCTGCGTCTCGTCCAGGAGACCTTGCAGGCGCAGATCGCGCGCATCCTGCACATGTCGCCGGAAAAAATCGAAACCGGTCGCTCAATTCTCGACATGGGCATGGATTCGCTGATGGGCATGGAGCTCGGCATGGCCGTCGAAGAGAGCTTCCAGGTCAAGCTGTCGATCATGACGATGGCTGAAGGCGCGACGGTGCATTCGCTGGCGCAGCGGATCGTCGAATCGATCCAGACACAGGACGACGCGGCGGAGCCAAATGGCGTCGCGGCGCAAGTGGCTGCGGTCGCAGCGCAACATGCGCTCGATGTCGGCGCGCATGCGCTCGCCGATGTCGCCGATGCGTTGTCGGGACAGACGCATGAGGCAGCGCCCGCGTCCGCGCCAAACGCGGCGGCGGAGCTCGTGTGATGCGCCCGCCCGCCGGTTGGAGCCACCGTGAAGGCACGCTCGGGCGACCGTTGGCGTTGAGCGGTCACGGTCTGCATACCGGCCGACGCGTGAATGTGAGCATTCTGCCGGGCAACGCGGGCAGTGCGCGCGGCATCGTGTTCCGGCGCATCCAGGACGGTCGCGTGCTGGCCGAACTGCCGGTGAGCCCGGCGTTGCGCCGGGGTCAGCCGCTCTGCACGATGCTCGAGGCCTCCGGCGGGGTGCGTGTGCGCACGATCGAGCATCTGCTAGCGTCGTTGCTGACTTGCGAAATCGATCGCGCGACTGTCGAGCTGGATGCCGAAGAAGTGCCGATTCTCGACGGCAGCGCGCGGCCGTGGATCGACGCGATCCGCGCTTGCGGGCGTGTGGAGTTGCCGGACGCCAAGCGCTTCATTCGCGTGCTGCGTCCGGTCAAGATCGCCGACGGCGAGGGCACGCGCGACGAGCGCAGCATCTCGATCGAACCGTCCCGCGTTTACGAAATGACCGTGCGCAACGATCTGAAGGGATTCGGCGTGTTGCGCTGGGACGGCGTGCTGACGCCCGCGAGTTTCGCCGACGAGATCGCGCCGTCGCGTTCATACGGACGCGTCAAGTGGGCGATCCCCGCGATTCTCGCCGGCTACGTGCGTGGCATGCCAATTCTGCGCGGTGCGCGGCTGTCGTGCACCGCGGCGATTGTCGGCAATCGCGTGGTGGGCGGCATGCGCGTGCCTGACGAGTTCGTGCGGCACCGCGTGCTCGATCTGGTCGGCGACATGGCGATGGCCGGCTCGCCGCTGATCGGACGCGTGTGCGCGTTGCGGCCGAGTCACGAAATGAACTACCGGCTGGTTGCCGAGCTGCTCGCCACGCGCGACGCGTGGGAATGGGCTGAATTCACTGCCTGACCATCACTATCAGACAGGCACGTCACGGGGTTATCGGAAGACTATGGGATTGGGCAATCACATCCGCCAGCAACTCGCCGCCAAGGCGTTGATGCGGCAACTGGAGCGCGTCTCCGAAGAAGTTAAGACGCCCGGCGCACCGCTCGCCGTCAGCGGCACGCGCGCGGCGCAGGACGCCTCTCGCGCCGCGCTGTGCAGCTTCGAGACAATGCCTGGTTATCAGCAGGTCGAAATCCTGCGGCAGATGAGTGAGAAGCTGCAGGTGCAGTCGCCGTTCTTTCGCGTGCACGAAGGCATGGCAGGCGCAACCACGCGGATCGGCGGGGCCGAGTATCTGAACTACGCGAACTACAACTACCTGGGGCTCGCCGGCGATCCGCTGGTGTCCGGGCGCGCGAAAGAAGCGATCGACCGTTACGGCACGTCGGCATCGGCGAGCCGGATGGTTGCCGGCGAACGGCCGGTGCAGCGCGAACTGGAAACGGCGCTCGCGTCGTTTTATGAGGCGGACGATTGTGTCGTGTTCGTGAGCGGCCACGCCACCAACGTGACCGTGATCGGCTCGCTGTTCGGGCAGGGCGACCTGATTGTGCACGACTCGCTTGCGCACAACAGCATCGTGCAGGGCGCGCAGTTGAGCGGCGCGAAGCGACTGAGCTTTCCGCACAATGACTGGCAGGCCCTCGACGCGCTGCTCGCGCGCGTGCGGCACGACTACCGGCGCGTGCTGATCGCTATTGAAGGGTTGTACAGCATGGACGGGGATATCCCCGATCTCGCGCAGTTCGTCGCGATCAAACATCGCCATGCCGCCTTCCTGATGGTCGACGAGGCGCACTCGCTGGGCGTGCTTGGCGCACGCGGCAAGGGCGTGCGCGAGCATTGCGAGGTGGCGAGCGCGGACGTCGACATCTGGATGGGCACGCTGAGCAAGACGCTGGCGGGGTGCGGCGGTTTTATCGCCGGCTCGCAGGCGCTGGTCGATATTCTGCGGCATCTCGCGCCCGGCTTCCTGTATAGCGTGGGTCTCGCGCCCTCGCTCGCGGCGGCGTCGCTCGCCGCGCTCGAGCGCCTGATCGCCGAGCCCGAACGAGTTGTGCTGCTGCGCGCGCGCGGCAAACAGTTTCTCGACGAAGCGCGCGCCGCGGGTCTCGATACTGGCAAAAGCGCGGGCTATGCGGTCGTACCGATCATTACCGGCAGCACCTTGAAGGCGGCACAATGGGCCAACGCGATGTTCGCGGACGGGATCAACGTGCAGCCGATCTTCTATCCGGCCGTCGAGGAGAAGGCGGCACGTCTGCGGTTCTTCATCTGTTCGACACACGAGCCCGAGCAGATCAGCCGAACCATCGCGGCGCTCAGGCGCCTGCCCCGTTAACGAGGACAGGCTGCCATGTACGCCGTTCAAGCAGAGCGCACCGAGGGGCGCCATCGTCACAGCGAGCCGGGCTTGCTGCGCTTTCGCCCGGCCCGGCCGGAAGACGCCGAAGCATGCGCGCCACTGATCTTCACCTCGGGCGTGCGGGAGTTCGGTTTCTTTCTCGGTGTACTCCCCTGGACATGCATCGAATTTCTGGAATTCGCGTTCACGTCTAAACGCGGGCGCTTCTCGTACCGGCGTCATCGCGTGGCCGTGACCGACGACGATCGGGTGGTGGCCGTGCTGGCGGTGCACGACGGCCGCCAAACGTGGTTCGACGATCCACATGTCGCGCTGATGTTGCTGCTGTTTTTCGGCGTGCGACGCACAGTTCGCATGCTGTTGCGCGGACTGGTGCTGGAGAGCGAATTGCCCGCGCCGAAATCGTCGCAGACTTTGATCGCGCATTGCGCGACGGATGAACTGAGGCGCGGCACGGGCGTGTTCAGCGCGCTGTTCATGAATGCATTGCATACAGGCTTGATCCACGGCGACGGCGGGCAGCAGATCGTCCTCGATGTGCTGGTCAGCAATACGCGCGCCTACGATCTGTATCGACGCTTGGGTTTTGTCGAATTGCCGCGCCGCGGCCCGCTCGCGCAGCGTTTGCCCCGCGAACTCGAATCGGTGCGGATGCAGTTTGCAGGAAGGACTTGAGTGGGCCGTTCAGGAACGCCGCCCCGGGCGAGCCTAAATATCCGTGAGCATGGCGATTGGGGTGCTGTGATGGGTTGAGAGGATCAGCTCAGCGCACGCGGCGCTGTATTGACCACATAAAAAACATATTGAAAGGAAATAATGACCATGCAGATTCATCCAGTGATTCTTTGCGGCGGCAGTGGCACCCGGCTGTGGCCGATGTCGCGCGGCGGATATCCTAAGCAATACCTGAAGCTGACTGGGGAAAATACGCTGGTTCAGCAGACCGCCCTGCGACTACGAGGCGTCGCCGACATCGCCGCGCCGATCGTTGTGACGAACAACGAGCAGCGCTTTCTGGTCGCAGAACAGTTGCGCCAGGTTGACGTCGCGTCGTCGGCGATCGTGCTCGAACCGGTCAGCCGCAACACGGCGGCAGCGATTGCGGTGTCGGCGCTGCTTGCGTTGCGCGATTCTCCGGAGTCGCTGCTGCTCGTTCTGCCGTCTGATCACGTGATCGCGGACGAACCGGCCTTCGTCAAGGCGGCTAGGGCCGCCGCGCAGATCGCGAAGGACGGCTACCTGGTTACCTTCGGCATCACGCCGACGGAGCCGCACACCGGCTACGGCTATATCCGTGCGGGCGCGGCGCTCGTCGACGGCGCATCGACCTTCGCCGTCGACTCGTTCGTCGAGAAGCCGGATGCCGCGACCGCCCGCCGTTTCATCGTGGAAGGCGGCTACTACTGGAACAGCGGCATGTTCATGCTGAAGGCGTCAACGTATATGGAAGAACTGCGCTGCTACGAGCCGGAAATCGCGCTGCAAGCGGAGCTTTCGCTGAAGGCCGCGCAGCACGACAACGACTTCGTGCGTTTGGACGCGCAAGCGTTCGCCGCCAGCCCGAACATTTCGGTCGACCATGCTGTGATGGAGAAAACCAGGCGTGCCGCCGTGGTCGCCGTGGCGAATCTCGGTTGGAACGACATTGGTTCGTGGACCGCGCTTGCCGGGATTGCCGAGCGTGACACGCAAGGCAACGCACAGATCGGCGACGTGTTCACCGATGCGGTGACCAATTCGTACATTCGCGCCGAGCACCGTCTGGTGGCGGCGATTGGTCTGGATAACGTAGTAATCGTTGAGACCGCCGATGCCGTGCTTGTCGCACATCGCGACCAGGCGCAGGACGTGAAGAAGATCGTCGAGCAGTTGAATACGCTGGGGCGTCACGAGTCGGTCACGCATCGCCGCGTGGTGCGACCGTGGGGCTCCTATGAAGGCATCGACAGCGGCGACCGCTTTCAGGTCAAGCGCATCGTCGTCAGCCCGGGCGCGCAGCTGAGCTTGCAGATGCATCACCATCGCGCGGAACACTGGATCGTCGTCAAGGGCACCGCGCTCGTCACGAACGGCGACAAGGAAATCATCCTGACCGAGAATCAGTCGACGTATATTCCGCTCGGCATTACGCACCGGCTGCTGAACCCGGGCAAGATTCCGCTGGAGTTGATCGAAGTGCAATCGGGCGCGTATCTCGGCGAAGACGATATCGTCCGTTTCGAAGACACCTACGGCCGCGCGCCGAAGGCGTGACGAAGCAAAGGCTAAGCTGCCTGCGGCGAGCCCGATTTAGGACTCCCGGTCGACGCGCAGCGCGGCCTGGAAGCACAGCTGACTTGCCCTCGATACTGGAGCTGTTCAGAAGGCGTGCCTGATCCCGCTGGACGATGTGAGGGTTATGTCCACATCGTGAAAAATCTGGCCAGAAAAGCTTGACGGGGAACGGATGTGGGCACTGTCTCAGGGGCGGCAGGGTATACGGGCAAAAGCACCCATCGGACAGAAATGTCGGGCCAAATGAACCTTATGGAAGGTGCAGAAAACACGGATTCTCTTTCGTTCGCGACGGTAAAGGACTGGCAGATTGACGCCACGAGCCAGCACGTCGCGATGCGCCTGTCGGTGGAGGGGGCATCGGAGGTGTCAATTGCTGCAGGCGAACACGGCTTTCTGCTGGCACCGGAGCAGGCACGCCAGATCATCCGTGACCTGAGCGCGGCGGTGCTGGCAATGGACGTAAAGATGCTCGCCGGGCGGGAGGATGCAAACGACAGCAATGCCAATCTTCGCGAGGAAGCGGATTCTGACCGCTATGACGAGACCGTGTTCGCGTCATAGCCCGGGCAGCTCACTTGCAAGGCTCAGGCTTCACTTATGACGCGCCCGGCTGACAGTTACCTGCGCTTCCTCCAACTGACCGAGGCATTGCGCGGTTTACCTATGCTTGCGGCGCTTGACCCGCTCGAAGAATGCATTCTGACGCAGGTGGCTTGCACCGCACAAGACAATGCGCGGCTATCAGTCCGGGATCTGATGGTGCAGAGCGAACGCGGCTCACCCGCGACGCTTCACGGTCGCTTGAAATCGATGCGGAGAAAGGCTGGGTCCGCTCGCGGACACCGATGATTCCAAGCGCAAACAGATCGAGCTTTGATACCTTGCTTGCCGAACAGCCGATCCCAGATATCAGTCAGTTTGAAAACACGAACCGGATCGATGACGAGCCATTTGCCGGTTTGCGTGGCGGATGGCTGCGCCGTTGCTCTTGTCCACCGCGTTTTATTACGATCACATGCGGAAAACGCTGCGATGGCTAGTGGGACGTTGTCGCGCGCAGTTGTAAATTGATACAGCAACGCAGTTAGGAATTGATACACCTCGTTGTAGGGTTGCTCCTTTTGGGCGGCCCGTGATCAGCTACGAGGAGTACATGGAAATCGAGATTCTGCGTCGCCAGGGAAACAGCCTTCGGGACATCGCGGTCGAGACCGGCATGGCAGTCAACACAGTCAGGAAGTATCTGGAATCGGGTCCGCCGCAGCGTAAGGCCCGTCAGCCAGTCGTCGGCAAGCTTGCGCCCTTCAAGGCCTATTTGCAGGGCCGTGTCGAAGCAGCGAAGCCGGACTGGATTCCGGCGACGGTGCTCAAGCGGGAGATTGAGGAGCGCGGCTACACGGGCGGTTTGCGTCGGGTGCAGGAGTATCTGCAGAAGCTTCGCCCCGCTGCACGCCCCGACCCGGTGGTCAGATTCGAGACAGAGCCGGGACATCAGATGCAGATGGACTGGATTGAGTTTCGTAAGCCGGGGCACAAACTCGGCATGCTCGCGGCGTTCGTTGCGACGTTGGGCTACAGCCGTGTCAGCTACGCGGAGTTTGTCACCGACATGCGTATCGAAACGCTGCTGGCTTGCCATGTGCGGGCATTCGAGGCATTTGGCGGCGTCACCAGAGAGATCGTGTACGACAACATGAAGACGGTGATTCTGAAACGCGATGCCTATGGCAAGAAGCAGCACCGATATCATCCGGGGTTCGCTGACTTCGCCAAACACCATGGGTTCGTGCCGCGCGTGTGCAAGCCATACCGCGCGAAGACGAAGGGCAAGGTCGAGCGTATGAACGGATATCTGCGCTATAGCTTCTGGGTCCCGTTGGTTTCAATGCTCAAACAGGCAGGGCTCACAGCCGACTGCGGCCTGTGCAATGAGCGCGTCAGGCTGTGGTTGCGCGACGTCGCCAACGTCCGGGTGCATGGCACTACCAAACGGGTTCCGGCCGAGGTGTTGCTCGAGGAGCGGCCGCATCTTCTGCCACTGCCGGCACCATACGTGGGACGATCGGTTCGAACGGGAGCGACGCCACATCAGCAGCCGAAACCAGCATCACGGTACGCGACCTCGGAGTGGAACAAACCGTTGCAGCACCCGTTGTCGGTCTACGACGCGTTCAGCCGCGCACAGGAGGTAAGCGCATGACGCCGCAGCTCGAACGACTGACTGTGTTGTGCAAGCAGCTCAACCTGCTGCACTTGCCGACACAGATTGCGCACCTCGGCCAGATGGCCGCCAAACGCGAGCTCGGCTATCTCGACTTCCTCGAACAGGCCTTGAAGGATGAAGCGATGGCACGCGCGGAGCGAATGCGCCGGATGCTGACGCGTCTGGCTGGATTCCCGGCAATCAAGACGCTTGATGAATTCGACTTCGAATTCGCGCTCGGCGTACCGAAAGCATTGGTTCTCGAACTCGGCAGTCTTGCCTTTGTGGAGCGTGCCGAGAATGTCGTGCTGCTCGGACCCAGTGGCGTTGGCAAAACCCATCTTGCCGTCGCGCTTGGATATCGTGCAACGCAGGCCGGATTTCGCACCCGCTTCATTACTGCCGCCGATCTGCTGATGCAATTGACGACAGCGTTGCGGCGTAACCAGCTGGAGGAAACTATCAAGCGGATCACGAAGCCATACAGGCTTCTGATCATTGACGAGATGGGGTATCTGCCCATGGACCGGGAGCAGGCGAACCTGCTCTTCCAGGTGGTCGCCAAACGGTACGAAACCGGAAGTCTCATCCTGACCAGCAATCTTCCGTTCGGCCAGTGGGACCAGACCTTCGCTGACGATGCAACGCTCACGGCGGCGCTCCTCGACCGGCTGCTTCATCACGCACACGTCGTGCCGATCTCCGGCGACTCGTACAGGCTGAAGGAAAAACGTCAGGCCGGCATGATCAACCGCATCCCACCACCGCACCTGAACGACGCGGACGATGTCAAACGCAAACGCAACTCGAAGGAGGCAGCACTCAGCTAATAACCGTATGCGCAGGTGTATCAAATTCAAATTGCGTTTGCGTCCGAAGCTGTATCAACTTGAGATTGCGTTTGACAACGTTGGGCAGCGGAAGCCAATATACCGTGGTTGAACTGGTTGAGTATGAGTTGTTGAAGCGCACCGAGATTTATAGCACGGTGGATTTCAACAAGGCAACAGGTGCCGCAGGCGTCGAATTGACGGGGCGGAGTAATCAGAGGGGGGTGCGATAGGGATGCGGAGTTTCTTCTGACCTGATAGTGTCGGTTAAACCGACAGATGGAATGTCAGGTTCCCTTCGCAGCCTTCGTAAAGGCTTCGCCGAGCTTGTCGAAATGACGCAGCGCGGCTTGTGTCAGCTCGATCTGTTTCCGCCGCGCGTCCTCCGTGTCGCTGAGCATGATCCAGCCCTTTTCTCGCATCGACGTGATTCGGGCGTGTAATGTGGCAGGCGACCCCAACTCGCTTTGCGCCATCATGTCCCGTACCGACAGCCGGTCCTTCGCCCGGGTTGCGCGAGCTACAAACTCAAGTATCCGCTCTTCGAGCGGATCGAGCGCGGCAAGCATAGGTAAACCGCGCAATGCCTCGGTCAGTTGCAGGAATCGCAGGTAAATATCAGCAGGACGTGTCATTGCTTACGCACTGTTGAGGATGGGCTGTTGAAGATAAGCGCTCGCGGGGACGACATGCAGGCGCGTTATGATTCGCTCAATAATAAACATGGAAGAGCAGTTTACCGCAATGTCTAGCTTACGTTTGCATTTCTGGTCGATCACTGGGACTCTGATCGCGTTTTTGATCTCGCTGTGGATCAACCAGGAGGTGTTCACTCACACGTCTTTCGTTCGAGGCATAAACTGGATTTTCCTGCCGTCCGGTGTTCGGCTTCTCAGTACGTTGCTCGTTGGATTCGATGGGTTCGTCGGCCTGCTGGTTGGCGGTCTGTTGATGGACTTTTTCTATTGGTTCCCGCACGACCCGGTTCGCGCAATCGCGGGAGCCATTCTGGGTTCGATGGCTCCCTATCTGGTTTACAGACTTGCATTGGAGCGCTACGAGCTGAAGGCGTCGCTGACAAATCTCACGCCGAAGCGATTGCTCGTATTGAGCGTTGTGTACTCGGTGGCGAATCCGCTGCTACACCACATCTGGTTCGCGTTGCGAGGCAATATGCAAAACATTGCCGAAAGTTTCTTCATGATGTTCGTGGGCGATCTGACCGGTGCACTGATCATGCTATATACGATGAAGGGGATTTTGGCCTTGTTGCCGAAACAGCCGAGCAACTCCCGCATGTCGAATCGCATGTTCAGCATTCAGTTGGCGTTGAGCAGTGCCTACACCAATCAGTTAGCAACGAAGCCTACCTGATTGAGTAGCCATCGGATGGCCGGAGGGAGGATGGCGGAAAACGACGTCTTTTTTAACAGACGTCGCCGAAGCTCGATGTCAGGTTTTCCGTATCAGTCGCTGTATCCCCAGTACGCTCCGAGCGAGATCGGTCCATAGTTAGAATCCAGTTCGAGGCTCCGATCGATGCCAAGAACAACGGCAGCGAAAGAGCAGGCAGTCGTGCAGCCTTGTGCGCCGTTCTGATCGATGCCAGCGGTCACAGACATCGAATAAATCACAGAAGCTGCGTAGCCGGTGCCTTGGCCGTAGCCCATGATGTTGTCCATCGGTCCCGACCCTTGTGTGCTGAATACGGCATCTGCGGGTGGCACCGGTAGAGGTGCGGCTACGCTCGCGCTCGAATTCAATACCAACTTTGCGGACGAATTCGGATTGGCGTTGGAGATCAATTGAAGACCGCCGGGGGAACCGGTCGCCGGAATAACCTGTACGGTATCGATCACTGCATCAGGGCGAGTCTGGTTTGCAGGGAAAGGAGTGGCAATCGGATCGAAGCTTTTGGAATCAACGTTGTTGGCACGGAGGATGCGGGATAAGGCCGCGTTCAGGGTTTTTACAGCGCCAGCAACAGACGCAGGTGTAACAAGCGTTGATAGGGTTTTGCTATCGGCCAGGTCGAACGGGTTGCCGCTTTGCGTCATCAGCGCCGAAACAGCGGTTGTCAAAGTCGTGACGTTCGCAATGACTGGGCCGGATGAACTGGTGGGCACACTTGCCACGACAGACGTGAGCGGTTGTGCGGCGCCGCTAGGATCCGTAGCAAAGATAGCAAACGGTGCGGTGAGCCCGGCTAGCGGTACCTGATAATTGCCGTTCGCATCAGTAGTTGCCAACACGCTTGCCGGTTGCATCGATGACAGTGACGTGGGCTCCGCTAATGGCTCGCCCGACTGCGACGGTTCCGCTCAATGACGCGGGTGCTGTTGCGGCCGGTGCGTTGCTACTTGCTGACGGCGAATTGGAACCGCCACCACCGCACGCGGCGAGCGTTACGGCAATAGCTGCGCAAAGAGTCACGCGCGCGGCCTGAGGTTTACGAAAAGAAGCCTTCATAATTTGCTATCCTAATTGACCTATTGTCCTGCCTACTTCGAACGATGATTTGACTCAGATCGGATGGCTGCCTGTTGATTTCATACCGGCTTTCTTCTTTGTTGATCTGCTCAGCACGATGACACTGAGACGGGCGATTTTCTAATGGTTATAAATAACATATCAATGTGAGCGAGGACAGACACGCTCGTTTGTGTGATAGCTGCCGTCTGGCAGCGAACTTCAGGGCTGGATTAGAATTTTTTGCGGGTTGAGGCAGCGAACATGTCAGCGTGGCAAGTTCGTCGCTGTCTTGCCGTCTTCGGGTGGATTGCTAGCAAGGCGCTCATACAAAACGGGCCAATCGACTGCAAGCAGCGGTATGGTCTTGTCGTCGCGGGACAAATAGGCGAAGAAGCGCTGCCAGCCGTCAAGGAAGATGCCTTTTCCAGGACTGAGTAAGCAGGGCGGTCTGGCTACCTGGGGGACTGTCACGTGTGGAAATTGTGCAACGACAGTATCAAGAATTGTCGATCGGATGTTCTGCAAGTTTTCGCTGTGCATGCCGACCGAGAGGTAGCTCTCTACTGCTTCCACCACACAAGTCGTGTTGAGTTCAACATAAGCAGCGCGAACTTCATTGAGAATTACCGATGTGACAACTGCTTGTGCCTCTGGGTTGGTGGATGTTCGCTTTAATATAGGAAGCTTGGCGAAATGAGGCAGGGCTCGAAAACTTGTTTCACCGCCTCGCAGCGCATCTTGAAAATTCGGATAGCAAGCCAGCCACGAGGGTGAAGCGCAACCGACCGGTCGAGATTCTTTGACTACTCCATCGACCGTGATGGCGCGTTTATGTTGCTGCAGTTCTCTCAGGTTCATTGTTATGAAAACTATAACTATTAGTCGACAGGTTGGCAAGTGTTGTCGCGCGGTCACGGCTACAACAAGGTTAGCGGTCACGTCAGGGTAAACTTTAGGGGTCCGCGCAATTTTTTGGGGGATACCCGTTGCCCGTTCGGCCATAGTTGCAGATACGGGGTGGTGCTGCGTGCAACGCGATCTAGGTACAGCAGGGCATCTCAGAATCGCTTGCATTCCGGTGAGCAATGATGCGCCTGCGTCGCAGAGCGGGTTCTGGTCGAAGGCAATCGTCGGTAGCGGGCCTGTCATAAATTTTGTGTGTAAGGCATAACATGTAGCTCAAGGAGCATGTATGCCACGCAAATTGAAGACGGCCACCGGGGCCCAGACGGCGTTGCCGTCGATTCCGAAGGAATTGATTGACCAGTTCGTGAAGGGGCCGATGACGGCCGAGGCGGTGCACGCCGCTTCAGCCGCGTTCAAGAAGGCACTGATCGAGCGCGCACTGGGTGCCGAACTCGGACACCATCTGGGCTATCCGGCCGGCGCCGTGCGGCCCGAAGATGCGACCAACCAGCGCAACGGCAAGAGCGGCAAGACGGTGCTGACCGACGACGGTCCGCTACGCCTGGAGATACCGCGCGACCGCGACGGCAGCTTTGCCCCGATCCTGATTCCGAAGCACGAGCGGCGTTTTACGGGCTTTGACGACAAGATCATCGCGATGTACGCGCGCGGCATGACGGTGCGCGAGATCCAGGGGTTTCTGGTCGAGCAGTACGGTACGCAAGTGTCACCGGAATTCATCAGCTCGGTGACCGATGCGGTGATGGACGAGGTGGGTGCCTGGCAGGCACGCCCGCTCGAGCCGATGTACCCGGTGGTGTTCTTCGACGCACTGCGCGTGAAGATCCGCGAGGAAGGACTGGTGCGCAACAAGGCGATCTATCTGGCGCTGGGCATCCTGCCTGACGGCACACGGGACATCCTGGGGCTGTGGATCGAGAATACGGAAGGCGCGAAGTTCTGGATGAAGGTGTTCAGCGACCTGAAGGTGCGTGGCGTGCAGGACATCCTGATCGCGGTCACCGATGGACTGAAGGGCATGCCTGAAGCGCTGGGTGCGGTGTTTCCAGCCACCACCCTGCAGACGTGCATCGTGCACCTGATCCGCAACTCGCTGGACTACGCGAGCTGGAAGGATCGAAGGGGGCTGGCGGCTGCCATCAAACCGATCTACACAGCCGCAGGGGCTGAAGCCGCACAAGCCGAACTGGACGCGTTCGAACAGGGCGAATGGGGTAAGCGATTCCCGACGGTAGTAGCCGCCTGGCGTCGGGCCTGGGATCGCGTGATTCCCTTCTTTGCGTTTCCGCCTGCGGTGCGCAAAGTGATTTACACCACGGATGAAATCGACAAGCCCCTGCTTGATATTTTTATGAGGTCGGCGTTCCCGGCCACACCAGTGGTACCTCGCGTTTGTTGGGACGCGTCTGCTTCCATCGTGAGAACAGGCGTTGATAGGTGCGCTCGGCCTGCTCGGCTATGGCCCGTTCCTGGTCGCGTACGCTCTTCAGGCTGTAAGCGGCAGCCGATCCTTTGCGCGAGCCGTGTTGTGCCGGCATGCCGGACTGCAACTCCAGGGCGCGCAGCTTGTGTGCGGTCAGGGCTGGACGATCCCAGGCGAACGGCTCATTGCGCGTGAGCACGTACCACACGATGACCGCCAGTTTGCGTGCCGTCGCGACAATGGCGACCTGCTGGCCGCGACGGTCGCGTACGCGCAGGAAGAAAGCGCGCAGAGGGCCGGGCGCCTGTGCTGCGCCCCAGGCTGCCTCGACGAGCAATCCTCGCGCGTACGAACGTCCCCGCTTGGTGATGTGACCGTGCCTGGCGGGCGTTGGGCCCGACTGATAGACCGACGGGTTCAGCCCGAAGTAGCTCACCAGCTTCTCCGGATTGGGAAACCGTTCAACGTAAGCGATCGATTCAACGCACCAAGTTGTTGATGGTCGGCGATGGACAGGCGAGTTCTCAGGTCACGCCGGAGACGTTGGAGTCGGTGAGAGGCAGGGGTGCCCGCAATCGTATGCCGGAGGAGGCGCTTCGCTCCGGTCAGCCACTACCAGTTGCAACCTGTTGCTGGCGCGCGTAGTTGAACGGCAGCAGATCGGTTACGTCCGCATCTGGCGCGCGCTGTGGCAGTTCCGTAAGCACGTGCAGCAGATAGTCGTATGGCTCGACACCGCAGGCCCGGCACGTCAGCACGAGACTGTAGATCGTGGCGCTGGCTTTCGCGCCGTCGACCGTATCGCTGAACAGCCACGATTTTCTCGATGTCGCAAAGGGCCTGATGTCCCGCTCACAGACGTTGTTGTCAATCGGGGCACGGCCATCAGTGGCGTAGCGAGCCAGATATTCCCACTGGTTCCGTGTATAGGCGATAGCCTTGCCCAGCAGGCTTTGCGGCACCATCTTCGGCGCCAGTTCATCGAGCCATGCCTTGAACGTTTCGAGCACCGGCGCGCTATGCTGTTGCCGCAGGCGGTATGTGTAGTCGGCGCGGGTCTGACCGGCAGGCAGGTTGCCTTTGGCCAGCGCCTCGACACGGTACAGGGCCTGGAAGTATTCGAGCGCTTTTGCCACGCGTGCGTTCGGCGCCTTCGGTTTTCCGTCATCCCCTTTTTGCTGCGCTGCCTTGTCCGCCTTGACGAACAGCCTGCGCGCATGCGCCATGCAGCCGAAGTGCGTCGCTTTCTTCAGTGTTCGCCAGGCACTGTATCCGTCGCTCATCAACATGCCGCTGTAGTCACCCAGGAACTTCTGCGGATGCGTCTGGCCGCGCCCGGGCTGATACTCGAACAGCACGACCGGTTCGGCACAATCCTGCGCACTCCGGTAGACCCATGCATAGCTTTTGCTCTGCGCCGCCCGACCAGGCTCATTGAGCACCTGAAGCGTCGTCTCGTCGCCGTGAATCAGTGGCTGCGATAGCAGTGTCCTGTACAGCGCGTCGTACAGGCGACGGTAGTGAAGTTCACTGGGGCGGATCACCCATTGCGCGAGCGTGCCCCGACTCACCGGAATCTGCCAGCGGGCAAGTGCCGCCTGCATCCGGTACAACGGCATGCCGTCGACGTATTTCGCGGTCGCGACTGTCGCGATTACCGAGGCATCTGCATGGCTGCCCGGAATCGGCTGCACCGGCATCGGCGCGAGCACGACCGGTGTATGTTCGGCGTGCCGCTCGCAGTGCCGGCACGCATACTTTGCGCGCGCGTTCTGGCGAACCGTCCATTTCACCTCGACGTGCAGCTGTTCACTGACATCCTCGCCGATGCGATGCATCGGATTGCCGCAGCACGGGCAGCCTCGCTGCTCTTCGGGCAGATCGTACTCGACGCGCTCCCGCTTCAGGTATGCCGGCAACGGCTTGCGTCCGGCCTTGCTGCGTTCAGGCTGGCCGATCGTTGGCAAACCGGTGTCGGGCAGCCCGGGCCCCGCATCCTCGTCGCTGGGTTCACTGGCGAGTTGCTCCGCCTCGTCGAACATCCGGTCCTGGCGTTTCTCGCTCTTCGGTGCGTAGCGCTCGGATTGCAGCAGACGGACCTGCTCCTCGAGCTGTTCAATCCGCTGGCTCAGCTCGCCAATGCGCTTCGTGTCGCCGGCTACGCGCTCTTCGAGATCGTGTATGTAGCCCTGGACGGCATGGGGCACGCGCTTGAGATCGGGTGCATTCGTCAT